>JANMPY010000548.1:0-6731 GCA_031370095.1 Betaproteobacteria bacterium | reverse complement strand
CTCACCGAGCGCGAGAAAGTTTTATTCAAAGAGCTCGCCGACAACTCAACCTTTAATCCGCGCCGTAACTTCACCGGGGAGAACGCAAATGCAAGCTGAAACGCACGAATCGATTTGGCTGGATCGCTCGCAAGTTGTGTCGATTCACGAGCTGGTCAATGTCTCAGGTCTTAGCGAAGACGAAGTTCACGAGTTGGTCGATGGCGGTGCGTTGGTGCCGATCAACGCCGACGCAGGCGCGTGGACTTTCAGCGCAGATTGTGTCGTCACCGTCCGCAAAGCCAGCCGTCTGCGTGATGATCTCGAGCTCGACGCACACGCGATGGTGCTGGCGCTCACGCTGCTCGAACAGATTCGTTCGTTGGAATCCGAGCTTTCGCAATTACGCGCACAGCGAACTTTTTTCGGGCGCGACTGACTTAACGATCACGCACCAATGATGCGACCTTATCCGACAAACTCTAACCCTGGCGCGGCTTGCAGGCAGATATGCCGCTGTAAACCGCACCAGTGCTAGCGTTTAATGTCATTCCCGACGAGGGATCGTTGCATGGTGTTCAAAGCTTGGGGATGCGGATTCGACTGATCATCAATGAACCTGAAAGTGCAAACAGCAACACCAGCGGATGCAGCTTGAATCCATAGATGATGACTTCGCCAAACCAAAGCTTTTCTTGCACCGCGCCGAGTGCTGCCGCCAGCAACAACAGGCAGACCAGTAGCACCGACGTTGGGATTGGCGTTCCCTCGAAGTACTTTACTTTGTCGCCGCCGCCGGACAGCGACTCGGCCGTCACGTTATAGCGCGCCAGGCGCGACACGCCGCAAGCCACAAAGTAAGCAAGAATAATCCGGTCGTAGAAACCCTGCATGCCGCAGCCGTACGCAATGATGGCCGGTGCCACGCCGAACGAAATGACATTGGCGAGCGAATCGAGCTCACGTCCCAGCACCGATGTCTGCTGCCGCCAGCGTGCGATACGACCATCAAAAATATCGAACACCAAAGCGGCGATCACCAGCGCGCCTGCATAGTAGATGTGCCGGATGTCGTTTGTTTCGAGATACGTCATCGTCGAAAACAGTGCGCCCATTCCACAAATGGCATTGGCGAGCGTAAACCAGTCGGCGAGATGAAATTCGCGAATCATGGAAAACGGTTTTGGCTGGGAGGGCTTTGTCATAGAGCGTATTTCTTTAAGGGCTGGGTGAATCAGCAATCAAGCACGTGCGAAAAGCATAGCAATTTAATCGGTGTCGCGTTTGCGCGGCGCAATCGTTGCGTGCAGTCGCTACGCGTCGCCGTTCCGCAATCCCTTGCAAGAGCGACGAGAAGTTTTTCACCGTTTCACTGCACACAGTACAAATATCCGCGCGTCAGCAATCAACAGCACCACCGCCGCGAAGCCGATCAACTTGAGCGTGAAAGCGCCCATGCTGCCGCCTGCAACAAATGCCTACACCCAGCCAAGTTGCCGGTTGCTGCGCTGACTGCGTTCTTTCGCGGTCAGGCCACGGAGTAAGCGCAGCGGCATTGCTTCATCGTCGCGCCGCTAGCGTTGACGCTAGCCCTAAAGCGCGCGCAAAAGTGCATCACGGCTCGCGGGCAACGCGATAAATCGCACCGTTCAAATCGTCCGACACCAGCACTGCGCCGTCCTTCAAAATCAGCACGTCAACCGGGCGGCCCCAGTAACTCTTGCCTTGCAGAAATCCAGTAAGAAACGGCTCCATCCGCATCGGCGCGTCTTTCGGTGCCATCACCCGTACGACATCGTAGCCGACGCGCGTCGGTGGATGCGAGCCGTGGCGCGCGATGAGCATGCTCACGCCGGCTTTGTCACTGATGGCATCGAAGCGCATGCCCAGCGCGGCCATATGCGCGCCCAAGCCAAACACGGGTGCCGTGAATTCGCTGCATGCGCGCTTTGCACCAAATTCCGGGTCGGCGATTTTTCCGTCGTGACAATACGGAAAGCCGAAATTTTCACCGACTTTGGAAACGCGATTGAGTTCGTCATTGGGGCGATCAAGGCCAAGTGCGTCCGATCCGTTGTCGGTGAACCACAGCTCGCGCGTTTGCGGATGCCAGTCGAAGCCGACGGTGTTGCGGATGCCGCGTGCGAACACTTCCTTGCCGCTGCCATCAGGCTGAACGCGAAGTATCGTGCCGTACTCATCGTTGTTTGCTTCGCAGCTATCGCAAGGCGAGCCGACCGATACATACAGCTTGCCATCAGGGCCAAAGGCCATCGCGTGCGCGTCGTGACGCGCCTTGTCGGGCAAGCCGTCGATCACGGTTAACGGTGCACCTGGGTCCGCGAGACGTTGCTCGATTTTGTCAAAACGCAAAATGCGCGTGCGGTCAGCCACAAACAGCGCGCCATCACGAAACGCCACGCCGCTCGGATCGGTCAAGCCTTTGATCACGACGCTTTGCTGCGTGACCGCGCCACCGGTCATCTTGAGCGCGTAGACGTTGCCGTCCATGCTGCCCACGAATAGCGTGCCCTCAGACCCCATCACCATGTGGCGCGCCTTCGGCAGTCCGGTCGCCAGCACGGCAACGCGGTAGCCGGGAGGCGCCTTCAAACTTGCAAGCTGAATGCCTTTGTTTTCATCGCGCCAGTCCTGCAACGTACCGCAGCTTGACAGGGCCGCGAGCATGCCGAGACCAAGCGCGGTGGAGACGAGCCGCGTTATTTTTTTTTGAAAGCTGAGACTGGTACGCATGAAAATTCCTTATTGGTTTAGTGGTGACCAAATATCGGTCGAAACACGCACCAAGCGACGAGGGAATTATTCCAACGCGTTGCGTGTTGACTTATAAATTACGCCAATGCTGCGAGAGATTCTGTTCGCTGGCGCACATAACGACATGCACGACAAGTCGACGCCAAGTTCAGCGCGTGGCGACTTTTTCGAAACCGAGCAGTACTTTATCGAGCGTTAACGGGAACTCGCGAATGCGTACGCCGCAGGCGTTGTAAACCGCATTGGCGATCGCGGCACCGGCACCGCAAATGCCGAGCTCGCCGACGCCCTTGATCTTGAGCGGATTGGTCTTGTCGTCGACCTCCTGCAAAAAATGCGCCTCGATGGCCGGTACGTCGGCATGCGACGGCACGTGGTATTCGGCGAGATCGTGGTTAACAAAATAGCCGTAGCGCGGATCGACAACGGCGTCTTCGTGCAACGCCGCACCGACACCCCAGATCATCGCGCCGACGGCTTGGCTTTTTGCGGTTTTCTCGTTCAGGATCCTGCCGGCCGCGAAAACGCCGAGCATGCGACGCAGACGGATTTCGCCGGTGTCCCTGTTCACGGCCACCTCGGCAAAGTGCGCGCCATAGGCTTGCTGTGAAAATTTCTTGCTCATTTCGCCCGGCTTGATTTCGCCGCTTGCCTCGATGCCGCGCGCGCCTGCCAGACTCGCCAGCGTGGCCGAGCGGCCACCGCCGACAATGCGGCCGCCTTCAAACGTGGCATCATTTTCTTTGACGCCGAGCTTGTCGGCGAGCTTTTGACGCAAGCTGGCGCAAGCATCGTATAACCCGGAGCCTGCACTCGCCGCTCCCCATGAGCCGCCCGAACCAGGCGTCGCCGGAAAATCGCTGTCGCCCATTTCCATGCGCACGCGGTCAATGGGCAGGCCCAGCATTTCTGCGGCAATCTGCGTGAACACCGTGTAGCTGCCGGTGCCAATATCGGTCATCGCCATTCGCGCCGTGAGTACGCCCTCCTGATCAAGCGACACCGTACACTTTGACGGCATCAAGAGATTGCCGCGGGTTGCCGCAGCGACGCCAATGCCGATGTACCAGCGACCGTCGAGAGTCTTGCCCGGCGACGCATTGCGCCGGATCCAACCAAACCGCGCCGCGCCATAGCGCAGGCATTCGACGAGCTGTCTGGTCGAATAGGGCACGTTTAATTCCGGATCAAGCGGCGGCTCGTTACGGAGGCGCAATTCAATGGGGTCAATGTTGAGCTTTTCGGCAAGCTCATCCATCGCCTGCTCAAGAGCCAGCATGCCCACCGACTCGCCGGGCGCGCGCGTCGAATCAGAAATAGGCAGATCGAGCTTGACCGCGCGGTGCGTGGTCAGGCGATTAGGCGCCGCGTAAAGCGAGCGCGTCTGCATGCTGGCATTCTCAAAAAAATTGTCGAACCGCGCGCTGTGTGACCAGGTTTCGTGCGCGATCGCAGTGAGCTTGCCGTCGCCGCCCGCGCCCAGCCGCAGACGTTGAATGGTGTCGCTGCGATGCGTGGTGAAATGAAACATCTGCTGCCGCGTCAGTGCCGTTTTTACCGCTCGCTTCAGGATTCTTGCGGCCATCGCTGACAACATCACGTCGCCGTAGATGGGCAATTTTCCGCCGAAGCCGCCGCCGATATAGCGGCTGACGATGCGCACTTTTTCAGGCGCAATTTGTAGCGTCGCAGCGACCGCTTGTTGCGCGCTTTCCAGCAATTGCGACGAGCAATGAATGATCACGCGGCCATCTTTCCAGTAGGCGAGCGTCGCGTGCGGCTCCATTTGGGCGTGAATGTGAAAAGGGGTCGTGAAGGTTGCGTCAATTTTCACCGGTGCCACCGCGAAGGCAGACTCAAAATCGCCAACCAGACTGTCGGTTTTTTGACCAAACTGATCGGCCGGTTTTTCTGCTTTTGCCAGATTGGCCGCCAGCGTGTATTCACCGGCCTCGACGTCATAACGAATTTTGATTAGCCGCGCCGCCGAGCGCGCCTGCTCGAAACTTTTTGCGACAACAAATGCGACCGCCTGACCATAGTATTCAACCCGGTTATGGCTTAACTGCGGCGACGCACGCGCGTAGCGGTCTTCCGCATCGATCGGCCCCCACGCGCCCTGCTTGGGCGCGTTCTTGTGCGTCATCACCAGCATCACCCCCGATGCGCGTTCGGCAGCTTCAGTGTCGATCTCGGCAACGCGGCCCTTGGCGATGCTTGCCTCGACGATGAATCCGTAGGCGGCTTGGCCGCCTTCCTGCACCTCGTGCGCGTACGGTGCCATTCCCATCACCTTCAGGCGACCATCGACGCGATCAATCGGTTTGCCGATCAGGCCATGGCGGTTTTCGTCGATGGCGTTACGTGGTGCGGGCGAATTCATCTGTATCATAAAATTTCTTTCAAGCTTCGGTTAGGACGGCGCGCAGCGTGCGGCGCACCAGCGCAAGTTTGAAATCGTTATGGCCAAATCCGCGCGCGCCTGCCAATACCCGATCCGCCGCCGCGTTCGCATTTGCGTCACTCGCAGCTACGTTGGCGAGCGCGGTTTCTGCCTCGGCCACGCGCCACGGTTTGTGCGCAAGGCCACCAAAAGCCAGACGCGCGGATCGAATGCGACCGTTCGTGCTGTCGATAATCGCTGCCACTGAAACCAGTGCGAACGCGTATGACGCACGATCACGCACCTTGCGATAGATGTGTCGTCCACCAACCGGCGGCGGCAATGTCACGGCGGTGATCATTTCGCCGGGTTGTAAGCTCGTTTCAATCTGCGGCGTGGCACCAGGCAAACGGTGAAAATCGGCAATCGGAATTACCCGTTTCGCGCCGCTTGCCGACATCGTTTCCACGCTCGCATCCAGCACGCGCATGGCCACCGCCATGTCGGACGGGTGCGTGGCAATGCACTGCTGACTCGTGCCCACTATTGCGTGCAGGCGGTTGAAGCCCTCGATGGCCGAGCAGCCGGAACCGGGTGTACGTTTGTTGCAGGGTTTGGACGTGTCATAAAAATAATAGCAACGCGTGCGTTGCAAAAGATTGCCGCCCGTCGTTGCCTTGTTGCGCAATTGCCCCGACGCGCCGCTCAACAGCGCGCGGCTGAGCACCGCATAATCCTTGCGAACGCGCGGATCAGCGGCGAGGTCGGCATTGCGAACCATCGCGCCGATACGTAAGCCGCCGTCGGTGCTAGATTCGGTTTTGTCCAGGCCGAGCCGGGTAATGTCGATCAGATGCGTCGGCGTTTCAACGGCAAGTTTCATCAGGTCAAGCAGATTGGTGCCGCCCGCGATAAATTTTGCGCCCGGTCGCATTGCAGCCGAGGCTGCCGCAGGAATCGATTCAGCGCGCTCGTAGGTAAACGGGTTCATGATTTCGCTCCCGATACTTCACGGATGGCGGCGACGATATTCGGATATGCACTGCATCGACAAATATTTCCACTCATGCGTTCGCGTATCTCTTCGTCCGACAGCGTCATTGCTGCGCCGTCCAGATTCGCGGTGACATGACTCGGCATGCCGTTGCGCGCCTCATTGAGCATGCCCACCGATGAACAAATCTGGCCCGGCGTGCAATAGCCGCATTGAAAGCCATCGTGCTTCAAGAAAGCCTGCTGCATCGGATGCAGTTTATTGCCGCTCGACAAACCTTCAATCGTGGTGATTTGTTGCCCATCGTGCATCACGGCAAGGGTCAGGCACGAATTGATGCGGCGACCGTCGATGAGCACGGTGCAAGCACCACACTGGCCATGATCGCAGCCTTTTTTTGTGCCTTTCATCAGCAGGTTTTCCCGCAACGCATCGAGCACCGTGGTGCGGCTATCGATGGTGAGCGGATAGTTTCGCCCATTGACCTGAAGCCGCACCGGCAGCATGGTCGGTGCCTGCGCAGTCGGGAGCGACGTGGTCGACAGCGCGGTCGCAGCAGCTTTACTGATCGACTGGCTCGTCGCGAGTCCGCTTACCTGT
>JANMPY010000521.1:0-2637 GCA_031370095.1 Betaproteobacteria bacterium | reverse complement strand
CGGCGGTCAGATTCGCGGCAATTGTGGAAGTACGCGTCGGGCAGACAACATTCGAATGCCGTGCCCGGCAGCAGCCGCGCCAGATTCGGGCGTCCCTGCGCCACCCAGCGCTCAAGGCAATCGGTGCGGGTGAGCTTTCCGGTTTTTTCCTGCCAGCGAAATAGCGCAGCACCTGCGGGCACGGCAACGGCGGCGAGCAAAAATCGCGAGTCGGCGGGCAGTGGCGCGGTCTCGGGCGCACGTGAGAAATCAAACTTTGCACGCGTCTGGTTGATCGCGGCTTCGCCAAGTTTGACCGTCATTTTGCGCACGTTGGAAAAATCGCGCGGCATTTGGTCGATGCTGTAGAGGTAGGGGCTCATGGCCGCGCGCGCATCGGCTGCGAGCACGTGTGCCTGCAGGTGCGTGACGACAGCGTCGCTGATATCGGTCGGCACGGGGCCCGAGGGAATCGCGTATCGTGACCACGCCACCATCGGCAGTGCGAGTAGCAGCACGTCCCAGTCTTTACCGTGCACGTTCAAGGTCGTCGATTCGGCGCCGGCCTCAATGAGCTCGGCCAAGACATCATGCGCAATCGGATTACTTTTGAAGGTGTGGTCAAGCGCCGTTTCGAGTACCGGGTCATTACTGCTTTCCATCGCTTTAACAACCAGTGCCGATATTTCCGTTTCCCACACGCGATCCTCGGCGCGACTGCCGGAGACGGCGAGACCGGTAGCCAGCGTAATCAAACGCTCGGCATCTCGGGTCAGTCGAAGGGGGGATTTGCTGCGGACGCGTTTCATGGCGAAATCAATTTATGACGAAACTAATTATACCGCCGCCGCAAAAAATACTGCCTCCCGGAAGCCCGGAAGGCAGCCAATTTACCCGCCGGAGGAGGAGGATGGCAGGTAATGTGTAACTTGTGTGCCGAGGAGCTTTAAGCGGGAGTTGCCTTAAGCGGGTGTTGCGTTCACCGGACGCATGCGCGTAGCGGCTGGCGGACGGCGTAGCGCGATTTCGTGTTGCTGGCGCAGCCAATCGGTGGTGACAGCGAAGGCGAGATCAAACGCGCGGGTAACGCCACTGTTGTGCTCGGGAAACGTGCTTTTTTCAATTGCCTGAATTGCGGAATAATTTGAATTGTTCATGATGGTTTTTTGTTTAACGTAGTTTATTGCGACATCCATCATATGATTGCCCCGCAATGGTTGACAATCCGCTTAAAATGCATAGCATTGCTGAAATTAATTCACAAATGAAAGAACAACGATGGATACGCCCGGGGAAATGCGCGCTTTTGTACGCTCTGTGGAGCTGGCCGGTTTTTCGGCGGCGGCACGCGATCTGGATTTGACGCCGTCTGCGCTGTCAAAGCTGGTGACGCGGCTGGAGAACCGGCTCGGTGTGCGACTGATGAATCGCACCACACGAAAGCTCGCCCTCACCGCTGAAGGTGAGGCGTATTTTTCCAGTGCCAAACGGATTCTCATCGAAATTGAAGAGGCCGAGGCCGATGTCACGCGCTTTTCCAAAAGCCCAAAAGGATTGCTGCGCGTGAACGCGGGCGTCGCGTTTGGATTGCATCAATTGGCACCGGCGCTGCCGCGCTTTCTGGCGCGCTATCCCGAAATTGAAATCGATATCAACATCACGGATCGCGTCGTTGACATGCTCGAAGAAGGTGCCGACATCGCCATTCGCAGTGGTGCGCTGCGCGACTCATCATTAACGGCACGAAAAATCTGCGACATGCAGCGCGTTATTTGCGCGTCACCCGCGTACCTGAAAAAGCACGGCACGCCGCGCGTGCCGGAAGACTTGCTTAATCACAATTGCATTTCGATCAGCGCCGCGCCGCAACTGCGCCGCTGGCCGTTCGCAACCAAGAACGGCATCGAATCCATCGAAATCAAAGGTAACGTGAGCGCCAATAATGCTGAGACGCTGTTGCAGCTCGCAGCGACAGGCTTGGGCATTATTCGACTGGCAGACGTGATCGTCAGTGACGGCATCCGCGCGGGTTGGCTCACGCCGATTCTCACGGACATTCATCAACCTGAACCGTTGCCCTTGTCTGCGGTCTATTTACCGGGAAAGCACAAAAGTCCGCGCGTGGCGGTGTTTGTGAATTTTCTGGTGGAAACATTTGCCGGTGCGCCGTGGCGTCGCGGTTTGGAAATGACAGCGCCGCTGCGTGTTGCAAAAAAGCGCTAGCAGCGTGTCGACACGATGGCGTTATAGTTGCGCAAGCGATGAAGATAAACAATCGAAAAAAGGATACGAAATGAGAATGACGAATTGGCCGATCCCGATGCAACTGGCAAAATTTATCGCCGCTTTCTTTGCAGCGATTCTGCTCGGCGCTTGTTCAAGCACGGGCCCGTACAACAGCAGCAGCGACGCCACTGACGGCGTGCTGATGTTGAAGGGCCACGACCCCGTCGCCTATTTCACGCTCGGCAAGCACACGCTGGGCAAATCTGAAATCAAGGCAATCCATGAGGGTGCGACCTATCGTTTCGCCAGCGAGGAGAACAAAACGCTGTTTACCAGGGAGCCCGCGAAATACGCGCCGCAGTACGGCGGCTTTTGCGCGAACGGTATCGTCTACGGCATCACTTGGGGCGGCGATCCTGATACATGGAAAAT
>JANMPY010000499.1:0-7493 GCA_031370095.1 Betaproteobacteria bacterium | reverse complement strand
CATCGTCAATCGTGCCGACATGCTGGAACTGCGCAGCAGGATTGTGGCCACGGTGGACGACAACATTCACGAAGCATCGGTCGATGCCACCGTTCTTTTGAAGGATGGCCGCAAGGTTCATTTATTTGTGAAGCACGCCATTGGCAGTATGGAAAATCCGATGACCGACGCGAGACTTGAACTTAAATTTGACAGCTTGGTGACGCCAATTCTGGGCTCGACCAAGGCGGACAAGCTCAAAAAGCATTGCTGGAATCTCGCGCAGCTTGAAAATGTAAATGCTCTCGTTGGGGAAGCGAAACCCGCTTAAAAAAATCACGCTTCAATTTCGGAGGAGATAACCATGAAAACCCGTACCTTGCAGACCGCGCTCCTGGGCTTGATTCTTTGTTGCGGCGTCGTTCCACTGGCAGCGGCGCAGCCCAAAGCGCAGGTCCCCTATCCGCACAGCCGGGTCACGCTTGTGACGCACTCGAGCCCGGGTGGCGGCAGCGATGTATTTCTGCGCGACCTCGCAAAAAACCTGGGCCCCATCATGGGCGTCAACTTCATCGTTGAAAACATCAGTGGTGGCAGCGGTGCCAAAGCGATGGCCTATGTCGCCAAGGCCAAGCCGGATGGCAGCGTTTTCTATGCCACCACGCCGACTTATATCCAGACCTCGCTATTGTCGAAGCCGGAAGTGAGTTACGAAGCACTTGAGCCGGTCGCCATCGTGTTTCAGGATCCGGAGGTAATTTTCACGCGCGCCGAATCGCCCTGGAAATCTCTGAATGAAGTGCTTGATCATGCGCGCAAGAATCCCGGAAAATCGCGTTGGGGTGCGGCTAATCCGGCATCGCTCGAGCGCATCGCGCTGGAACGCCTCGCGCGCAAGGCCAACGTAAAAGTACCGGTGATCCCGCACGAGGGCGGCGGCGACATGATGATCAACGTGCTTAACGGCACACTCGATATCGGCGTCGGCGAGGTTCAGGAATTACAGGGACAGCTACAGGCTGGGAAAATCCGCATCCTTGCCACGCTATCGGAAACACGCCTCAACTTGCTGCCCAATGTGCCAACAGTTAAAGAGCAGGGCGTCGATCTGGTGGTGCGCAAATTCCGTGGCCTGGCCGGTCCGAAGGGTATACCGCAGGAAACCACCAAAGCGCTCGAAGCAGGTTTGTCGAAGGCGCTCGAAAGCCCGGCCTACAAGGCGAGCTACACCAAAAACGATTTGCTGCCGGCCTTGATGGGACGACAGGAAGCGGCGAAATTCACCGTTGAATTTGTCGGCGAGTTGACCCAATCGATGAAAGAGCTTGGTGTCATCAAGTGAACAAACGAACAAAAATAATGCTGCCTGATTTTTTTCTTGGTCTTGTCTCGATGGTGGTTTCGGCTGCTTATCTTGTGGTCACGTCGCAAATACAGGAAAGCATGTTGTCAGATGCAGTCGGTGCCGGTGGTGTGCCCACCGCGCTGGGCTGGGCGATGGCCGCGCTCGGCTTGCTCGTGTGCGCGAGAAGTTTATTCGTCCGTGCCTCCAAGGCGGAAGGAGTCGCCATGGTTGCATCTGCGGTTGATGATGGAGAAAAAGCGCCCGAAGCCTTGCGGCCACACCTGCTGGCGCTCGGCTTGCTGGTGATCCTTGCCGCGTATGTGGTGGTGACACCGTATCTGGGCTATATCGCGTCTACCGCTCTGCTGATCGGCGCGTCGGCGCGATTTTGCGGCATGCCGTTCAGCCGAAATCTGTTCATCATTTCAATCCTTGGGGGCTTGGGTTTATGGGTAATGTTTGACCCAATGTTGAGCACGCCGATGCCGGTCGGTTCGTTGTGGGGTGGGCGCTAGAACATGGAAGCGCTCTCGCAGGCGACGCAAGCCTTATTTGGTAGCTGGGCCATTCCCGGAGCGTTTGCGGGTGTGTTGTGGGGAATTTTCGGCGGTGCACTGCCCGGCATTTCACCGTCGATCGCGATGGCACTGCTGTTACCGCTCACCTATGGCATGGAGCCGATTACGGCGATCGTGCTACTGGCCAGCGTCTATGTCGGTGCGGAATATGGTGGCTCGATCCCTGCCATCCTGATCCGTACACCTGGCACCAATTCGGCGGCGGCCACCGTGATCGACGGCTACGAAATGGCCCGCCAGGGCAAGGCAGGCGAAGCGCTTGGTATCTCGCTGATTGCGGGTCTGATCGGTGGCCTGTTTGGCCTCGTGGTGCTGGTCGTGGCGACCAAGCCACTGGCAATGGTGGCGCTATCGTTCACGCCGCCTGCATATTTCGCACTCGGCATGCTCGGCATCTCCGTCGTCGCAAGCCTCTCCGGCGGTTCGCTCATCAAGGGGTTGCTGGCAGCGATCATCGGCCTGATGTTTGCGATGGTGGGGTCAGATCCGGTTTCAGGCGTGCCGCGCTTTACCTTTGGCGAGCCGGACCTGCTGGGTGGCATAAAACCATTACTGGTGATGGTGGGCCTGTTTGCAGTGACCGAGATGCTGGTGCAGATCGGTGAGCCGCCCTGGGCCAAAGCCAACGCGGCGGACGCGCGCTTGAAGCTGCCCAGTTGGGCGATGATGAGGCGTCTCTTCAAGCCGACCGCCATCGGCTCGGTGGTAGGCACCTTCGAAGGCGTGACACCAGGTGCTGGCGGCACGATAGCGGCGTTCATGGCGTACTCCGAAGCCAAGCGCTGGTCGAATCATCCCGAAGAGTTTGGCAAAGGCTCACCCGAAGCGATCGCTGCGCCCGAATCCGCCAATAACGTCGTCACGGCAACCGCGCTGGTGCCGCTGTTAAGCCTCGGCATTCCCGGTTCGAATTCTGCCGCCGTGCTACTTGGCGGTTTTCTGGTGCACGGCCTGCAGCCTGGACCGATGCTGTTCGAAAAAGCGCCGGAGGTCGTGTACGGTTTGTACGGTGGCCTGCTGATCGCCAACATCGCGATGCTGCTGATCGGCCTGGTGATACTCACCCCGTGCATATGGCTGGTCAATCGTCCCAAGCCTTGGTTGATCGCTTTCATTCTGGCGCTGGTGGTATCGGGGGTTTATTCGGTACATCAGAGCATGTTCGAAGTCGGACTGGTACTCGGCGTCGGCGTACTCGGCTACTTTCTGCGCTACTGCAAGGTACCGATACTGCCGATGGTGCTGGGCGTGGTTCTGGGCTTCATGATCGAATCGAATTACCGTCGCAGCCTGTTATTGACCGGCGGTGATCACAGCATTTTTATTACGGATAAAGTGTCGCTCGGTCTGCTGCTTCTGGCGGCAGTGTTGACGGCATATTCGCTGTGGCGCGAATTCGCCAAACCGGCAGCGGTGAAAGCGGCATGAGCGCGAAACAGGGCCTCTCGACCATCTCTGAGCAAATTGCCGCCGTTATCGCGGCGCTGCCGAGAGCGATACCGCCGGTCATGGAGAACATATGTCAATCACTGGTGATTGATGTCACGGGCATTTGCGTCTCTGCACGCCATAGCGATTTCATGCAGGCAACGCTCGCCGCAACCGATGAACCAGGCAATTGCACCGTCATCGGACAACAAGCTGGACGCAGCCTCGGCATGGCGGCGATCTGCAACGGCACCGCCGCACACGGCGATGATTTCGACGACACGTTTGAGGGAGGACCGGCACATGCCGGTGCGGTCGTCGTCCCTGCCATTCTCGCAACTGCCGAGCAGCACGGCCTCAGCGGTGCGGATGTAGGCCTCGGTATTGCCGTGGGCTGCGAAGTCATTTGTCGCATGTGTCTGGTGGCACCAAAGCTCGTTCACAAGGCCGGATTCCATCCAACGGCGGTGTTCGGTGCCATCGGTGCGGCGGCCGGTGTCGGCGCGGCGTTACAGCTCAACGCAAAGCAGTTGGTTGACGCGATGGGCATTGCAGCGAGCATGTCGTCAGGAATTATTGAGTATCTTGCCGAGGGTGCCTGGACCAAACGCATGCATCCGGGTTGGGCGGCGCAATCTGGCTACCGCGCGGCGCGTCTGGCGCAGGCGGGTTTCGTCGGGCCACGCACGACGTTCGAAGGCGAGCATGGATTTTTTCATGCCTTCGCCCGCACCCACGACGGCAACTTCGCCGCAATGCTTGAAGGCTTCGGCTCACGCTGGCTGGCCGCTGACATCGCGTTCAAACCTTATGCGTGCGGCACCATGGCGCACCCCTACATCGACTGCGCACGAAAGCTGGTCGCGAATGGCTTGAATCCTGCTGATATCGAGCGTATCGAATGCGAGACTGCAGAAGGAATCGTGCATCGACTCTGGGAGCCGCTGGCGAACAAGCAACATCCTCCTAACGGCTATGCAGCCAAATTCAGTATTCCATATGCGATCGCCGTCGGCATGTTGCGCGATGACGCCGGTCTTGGCGAGTATCAGGAAGCAGTGGTTTGCGATCCGGAAATTCGTGCACTGGCTGCCAGGGTCGGCTATGTGATTGACCCGGACAATCCCTATCCACGCCAATTTACCGGGCACCTGCGCGTGTCGCTGCGTAACGGCGAAGTACGCGAAGCGCGTCAGAGTCATTTCAGGGGCGGCGTTGATGAGCCGCTGCCGTTCGACGATCTGGTAAAAAAATTTCGCGCCAATTGTCTCTATGGCGGACTGCAAGAGTTGCAGACTGAAGAATTGTTGCAGCGGCTCACACGATTGCTGACTGCGCGAAAGATTGATTTACAACCCCTACGCTGCTCTTGAAGAAACCCACCCATGAATAACCAAACACTAAACGCGCAAGTTGCACTCGTCACCGGTGCGGGTCGCAACATTGGACGCGCCATCGCATTGGCGCTTGCGCGCGCGGGCGCAACTGTCGTTGTGAACGTACGCACCAACATCGAAGAGGGTCAAGCCGTCGTCGATGAAATCATTGCGGGTGGCGGTCGCGCAATGCTGTTTGCCGCCGACGTTACCGAACGGGGCCGGGTCGATGCCATGCTGGATAAAATCCGGACGAATTACGGTCGCCTCGACATCCTCGTCAACAACGCCGCTGTGCGCGACGAATGCCCGTTTGAGAAACTTGGCTATGCCGATTGGCGTCACGCGATGAGCGTCTGTCTGGACGGCGCGTTTCACTGCACCCAGGCTGCGTTGCCGCTATTGAAAGCAAGCAAGAATGCCAGCGTGATCAACATCGGCGGCCTTACTGCGCATACCGGTGCCAGCCATCGCGTACACGTGGTGACCACCAAGGCAGGCTTGGTCGGCATGACCCGCGCGCTTGCGCATGAGCTGTCGCCCGAGGGGATTACGGTCAATTGCGTCGCGCCCGGCATGATGGACACGCAACGTAAAACCGCAGCGGGCGCGCCACTTCACCATGCGACCCACACGACGCTGGTCGGTCGGCGCGGTCAACCTGACGAGATCGGTGAAGCCGTATTGTGGCTGACCGGGCCCGGCGGGCGATTCGTCACCGGGCAGGTGATCCACCTGAATGGCGGCACTTATCTTGGTGGCTGAAAATCAGGCAAGTCGTCACTGATGAACTCGGCGCGTGGCAAGTTAGTTCAAAAACGCGCAGCAACCGGGCCCTTATGGCGCAGTAAACCCCTTGGCGAGGAACGTAGCCCGTCCTTCGCTCGCGACGAGAAAAGCCAATAACTCAGCCGCCTCAACCGGTGACTTGGCCGCCTTCATTACTGCGCCGGAGTAAACGGTGGTCTTTTGCAAAGACGGCGGCAGCACACCGACGATGGTGATGCCCTGCACCGGCAGCAATTCCGTCATCTGGTGAAACGCCATCTCGACCTCGCCGCGCGCGACCTTTTCCGCGATCATGCCCCCCTCGCCGAGGGTCGCCTTGGCGCGCACCGCGTCGCGAATCGCCAACTTCGGCAGCACAACTTCATCAAAATGCTTACCACTGGTGCCGCGCGCAGGATCCATGAACGTCACCGACTTGGCTTCCAGCAATGCACGCTTGACCCCGGCTTCGTTCGACAGGTCGGGCAGCTTGGCACCCGCCTTGACCGCGACGCCGATGCCTACTGCACCAAGATCGCGGCGCGCTGCGGTATCGGTGAGACCATCTTTTTCCACCGCAGCAAAATTTTCCAGCGGCAGGATCAAGATGTCCGCGCGCTCGCCCGCCGCAAGCTTCTTGCGCAAGTCGCCAGCGGCGGCGTAAGTGATGTTCAGGCGGTGGCCACTACGCGCCTCCCACGCGGGTGCCAGCAGCGACAGCGCCGACTTGACTGCGCCGGCTGAAAACACGATCAACTCAGCAGCCGCAGCGCCTGTTGATGCCAGCGCCGATGCGATCACGAACGCTAAAATTTGCATTGGTTTCATGGTGTCCTCTGTTGGTTGCGCTGATCAATGACGCAAGTGTAGCTGTCTTTACGGAAATGCAGTGCGGCGACCATTCCAATTCAAGGGTTCAACACCGACCTGTTGCGAACGCCCGTATAATATGGCTGAGTGGGCCGTTAGCTCAGTTGGTTAGAGCAGAGGACTTAATGAAAAAAGCCTAAACGCAGAAGATGCGCATGGCTGATTTTGATGGGTTGCGCCAGGCAAGTTCACTCTGTCTGGACGTAGAATTTCTCAAATTCGGTGAAAGCTCTTGCAAGAAAATTTTGCGTGCCAATACCGAGCGAAACCCCTGACGGGGAACGTGTAGAGACTCGACGGGAAAGCCGAAAGGCAAGATAGAGTCCAGACCACGAACCGGAAACGGGCGGCGAAAGCCGAAGTGGGAATGCATAATCCTTTGGTCGTTGGTTCAAGTCCAACACGGCCCACCACCCCCAAAAGTTGATGGCAGTTCGTAATCATCATTCAACGACGGCAATCGCTTTGGTTGAAAGTTCAAGCCCTTCACCGCCCACCAACACTCTGCAAATGGCCAACCCTCTCAAGTCGTCGGACACCACCACCGGTTTGCATTTCAAATCCCTCAACTTCACCGGATTAAAACCGGGGCCGCGTCTCATCATCACCGGTGCGGTACACGGCAACGAAACCTGCGGCACCAAAGCGATTCATCGCGTGCTCGACGACATCGAGCATCAGCGATTACATATCGTCGGCGGCTCAGTCACGTTCGTGCCGATCACCAATTCCCTCGCCTACGCGCGCGGCGAGCGTGCCGGTGACCGCAATCTGAATCGCAATCTTTATCCAGTCGCGCAACCACTCGATTTTGAAGACCATGTCGCCAACTGGCTGTGTCCATTGTTGGCGCGTCATGAAGTGCTGCTCGATCTGCACTCGACCCGCGCGCAGAATCCCGCCTTCGCCATGCTCGGGCCGGAAAACAATGCTGGCGCACTTCAACCGTTCAAGCATTTCGAAAAAGAACGCGCGCTCGCCAAACGGCTCGGCGTGCACCGATTTGTGGATGGCTGGCTGAGCACTTATGCGAAAGGTGTCGAGCGGCGCGTGCAGGCGGGACTCGCAAGCGCGCTGAACACCGATCCTCGCTATGGCGTCGGCACCACCGAATACATGCGCTCGGTCGGCGGCTACGCGATCACGCTG
>JANMPY010000480.1:0-2109 GCA_031370095.1 Betaproteobacteria bacterium | reverse complement strand
CTCGCAAGATTGCCGCTAAAGCTGCAGCCGCCACCGGTGCCGGTCACTTTGCCGGTGCTACTAATGGTGAGCGTCAAGGCCTGCGTTTTGTCCACCACAGTGACTTCTTTTCCGTCGGCGGGCCTGCGTGTTGCCACAAAGCTTGCATTGCCGGCGAAGCTACCCGCGATGGCAATTCCTGCCACTGGCGGCGCTGGCGGTAGCGGCGTGGGTGGCGTCGTTACCGGGGCGCTGCGCGCAAGATCGCCTTCGATGCTGACCTTGGTGCGTAGCCCGCCTGCTTCAACTTCACGCTCCAGCTCAACTTCGACTGCGCCACCGTCTTCAAGATGTACGCTGACCGCGTAGTTGCCGTTCAACCGCACCTCGCTGCAGCCGGTCACCACGATGCTGCCGGTGAATCGATTGTTGACAGCCGGTGTGATCGTTCCGCTGAATAAACATCCCTGCACCGCGCCGCTGATGGCACCGGTGGAGGTTACCTTCAGCGTGACGAGTTGATTCACGTTGAGGATAATTTTTTCCGGTTGACCAGCTAGTCGCTCGGTAATCATCACCGCCAATGTCCCCGAATAATCACCCGCGAGTGCGGCACCATCCGACGGTACAGGCGTAGGCGGCGGCGTTGGCGTGGTGCCCGCGTTCGTGAGTACGCCTTCGATTTGCGCCTCACGTGCGTTGTCACCAAGCTTTAAGCGTATGTCGATCTTGCCGATGCTGAGCTGCTCGATTTCGACGCGACTGTAGCTGCCGTTGAAGCGCGCGTCAGTACATCCGGTTGCAGTCAGTGCGCCACCGCGCAAACTTGCTGAGGCATTTTTTGCGGCGACCGTGCCGGTGAATTTGCAGCCACCGCCCGAGCCCGTGAGTGCGCCGTCTGCGGCTAGCGTCAATGCGAGGTCGTTACGCACTTTCACTTCCGGTTTGCCGACTTCTTCAACTTTGAAGAGCACATTGCCGCTATAGCTTCCTGCCAGGATCGCGCTGACCTTACTCGCCGATACGCCAGCACTCGCAACGCTTGCTGGTGAACAAAACACGACGCCTTCGGCCTGCCAGTTGCGGTCGGTCATGCTAAGCGTCAGCGAGTCATCGGAGACATAGCGATGGTTACTGCCTTCGCTATTCGCATTGCGGTTATAGATGCGCGTGATCGCGTCGGTTCCTGTCGGACACTGGCCATTCTTCGGCAGTACCGTCAAGAACGCTTCACCTTCATCGCCCCAGCCCAAAAAGCGCCTGGCTGTGCCGACGATGGATGCGCGTTCCTTGGCTTCCAGACCCTGAAGCAGACTGATGTCAGCGTCGCTTGCGACGTACACATGCGAATTGGCGCCCTCCGAATAAAAGCGGCGAACCATGGTCGCGTCGGCAGGTGCGGCGTCGCGGCTGGACCATGCGCCAAAGATGCGACCGGTGCGAACCCAGCCTTCGCCCGCGCCGCCCGAATCGACGAAGCGCGTGTCCGTTGCTGATGCGGTAATGAAATAGTGTTTAAGCAGCGGGTGGTAGTACTCGACAACCTGTGTGTCCGGGTCGGTCGCATAGGTTGATGTGCTCAGAAGAGCGGCTGTTGCAAGCGTAAGCAGTTTTAATTTCAGTTTCATGTTTGATTCCTTTAGTTGGCTGTATCGGGCGGGACGCTTCACCCTCCGTCTTGCGATGCTTGGCGATATGTGCAACGTGTGCGATGTGTATTTACGCCAGATCACTTTTCAGACCCGATGGATGCCATCATACCCGACTTTTTCTTAATTGGGAATATATTCCCAATTGTTGTTTTTGATGGGTTTTGCTACGGAAAATTTGCCGCATATCGTCACGCAGAACGCTATTTGGCGAGCCTTTGCGAGCATTTGTGCTCCAAACACCGCGTCTATGCTTGGTTTTGCTATTTTTTTGAATTGAAGATTAAATATGGTGTGCGGTAATGCAATTCACAAATCAGCCCATTTACCAAGGACAAAATCATGCGCAAATTTTTCATTCCGTTGGTCACGTTAAGTTTCTTGAGCATAGGCGCGGTCTGCGCGCAAGGCATGCCCATCAGCACCGACGGCACCGATCCGAAGACGTGGAATCCAAACTTGGACGCATTGAAAGCGGGCG
>JANMPY010000444.1:0-11720 GCA_031370095.1 Betaproteobacteria bacterium | reverse complement strand
CTGTTGGCGCTTACGGTTTTGTATGTCGCGGTGCCGACCCTGCTGGGCCCGAACCTGTACGTCATGAGCCTGCTGGTCGCATCGATTGCGATTGGCGGTGTCGCGCTGGCGTGGGCATTGCTCGGCACCCTTGGCGGCATGGTGAGCTTCGGGAACGCGGCGTTTTTCGGTGTCGGCTCATACGTCTCGGCGCTCCTGACCATGAAGCTTGGCGTTCCGGTATTTGCCGCAATGCTGCTGGGCGGCGTGGGTGCTGCGCTGGCGTCATTGGTGATGTTGCCGACCCTGCGATTGAAGGGGCCGTATTTCGCGCTGGCGATTCTCGCCTACGCACAGATATTTCGCATTCTTGCGACCGAATGGAAAAGTGTGACCGGCGGCGCAGGCGGCCTGTCAAACATACCGCGTCTGCCGATCATTGCGGGTGTGGATTTCGGCAGCAAGATCGGCAATTACATCGTGATCGTCACCATCGTACTGATCTTCGCCTTGATCTACCAACGCATTCGCGCCAGTCACTACGGCACCGCGTTGCGGGCGATGCACGACGCTGAGGACGCAACCCGCATCGTTGGTGTCAACAGCACGTTGCTGAAAGCGATGATGTTGCTCGTCTCCGCATTCATGACTGGCGTGGTCGGTGCTTTCAATGCACATTACATTAATTTTCTGGAGCCTGATTACGGCTTCAGCGGTTTGTGGAGCACGCTGCCCATCGTGGCAGCCATCTTCGGTGGCTACCGGACGATACTGGGTCCGGTCATCGGCGCGGTTTTCGTTTATTTGATCGACCAACTTGTCTTCAAATCCTTTATCCCGTCAGGCCACCAAATCATGCTGGGTGCGCTGCTCGCGGGCATGGTTTTGTTCAGCCCGACGGGTTTGCTGCCGTGGGTGATCGATAAATTCAGGCGCAAGCGCAATGCTGCAGCTTGACAACGTTACGGTTCGATTTGGCGGCGTCACCGCCGTCAATGGCCTCACGTTATCGATTGCGGCCAACGAAGTGACCGGCCTCGTTGGCCCGAACGGCGCGGGCAAGACCACATTGTTCAACGCCATTTCCGGTCTCGTGCGCCCGGCTGTGGGCCGCATTGTGTTCAACGGCATCGACATATTGAAAGCGCCGGTGTATCGACGCGCACGCCTCGGACTCGGTCGCACATTTCAAGTGCCGCAACCGCTGAATCGACTGACCGTGCGCGAAAATCTGCTGGTCGCACAACGCTTCGGTACCGGCCTCGTGAATGAATCGCGCCTTGACGAAATTCTGCAATTTGTGGGTCTTGCCGACAAAGCGGCACGCGATGCAGGCAGCGAATTGGCATTGAGTGAATTGAAAGCGCTTGAAGTCGGCAAAGCGCTAGCGACCAATCCAAAACTGCTATTGCTCGATGAAGTGCTGGCCGGGTTGGAGACTGCCGGCAAACGGCGCTTCATGCAGATGCTCAAAGACATGCACGCAAAATTTGGCGTCGGTATTCTCATCATCGAGCACGACATCGAGACCATCAGCAACCTGTGCACACGCGTCGCGGTGTTGAACTTCGGCGAATTGATTGCGGATGGGACGCCCGATGTTGTATTCCGCGATCCGGCCGTCATCAAAAGCTACACCGGTGCCGAGCATGCTTAGCGTGAAAAATCTCCGCGCAGGCTACGGCGCGATCAACGTGCTGTGGGATGTTTCGCTCGAGATCTCGCCGGGGAAGCTGACCGCCATCATCGGCCCAAATGGCGCCGGCAAAACCACACTGCTGCGCGCCATCATCGGCTTGACGCCTGCCACGCAGGGAGACATTCTCGATGAAGATGTGTCGATCATCAGCCAGTCGACATGGGATCGCGCGAGCCACGGATTGGCGCTGATCCCCGAAGGACGCATGATCTTTCGCGACATGAGCGTCGAGGAGAATCTTATCCTTGGTGCGTACGCCAAACAAAACCGCGCGGCGATGCAAGACAATCTTGCCCGTGCGTACACGATGTTTCCGCTGCTGCTCGCGCGGCGGGGTCAGATGGCGGGCTCGCTTTCCGGTGGCGAAGCGCAGATGCTGATGATGGCGCGCGGACTCATGTCGAACCCCAGAATACTACTCGTCGATGAGCCTTCACTCGGTCTGGCACCGGTGATCGTGCAGGAAATGTTTGCAACGCTCGCAAAATTAAAAGCGGAAGGCCGCACCATCGTGCTGGTGGAGCAGAATACGCAGGGTGCGGTGAAAATCGCCGACCATGTTTACCTGATGCAGGGCGGAAAAGTCGTCTTGTCACAGGCCGCCAAGGACGTGAACATGGAAGAACTGCACCAACATTATTTCGCCAGATAAATACCCAAAAAAATCGCCATGATCCCAATTCTTGTATTTGATATCGAAACCATTCCCGACGTTGTCGGCCTCCGCAAGCTCTACACAATCGACGCCGCCATGAGCGACGAAGCGGTTGCAGAACTTGCCTTCCAGCGCCGCCGCCAGGCCACCGGCAGCGATTTCCTGCAGCATCATCTGCATCGCGTCGCTGCGATCTCATGCGTGATGCGCAGCGACGAGGGGCTGCGGGTGTGGTCGATTGGCAAACTCGATGACGACGAGCCAACCATCATCCAGCGATTCTTCGATGGACTCGAGCGCTACACGCCGCAGCTCGTGTCATGGAACGGTGGCGGATTCGATTTGCCGGTGCTCAATTACCGCTCGCTGATCCATTGCATCTCTGCGCCCAAATTTTGGGACATGGGCGAGGATGATCGCGATTTCAAATGGAACAATTACATCAGCCGCTATCACATGCGCCATCTCGACCTGATGGATTTGCTGGCGATGTACCAGCCACGCGCCAGCGCCGCGCTCGACCAGATGGCGCAGCTCTGCGGCTTCCCCGGCAAGCTCGGCATGGATGGTTCGCAAGTGTGGAGCGCGTACCAGCGTGGTGAGCTGCAAAATATTCGCGACTACTGCGAGACCGATGTGATGAATACTTATCTCGTGTTTCTGCGTTTTCAGTTGATGCGCGGGAGCTTGAATAAAGCGTCGTATGAAAACGAAGTGAAGGTAGCGCGTGAATTCTTGAAGGCGAATGCGGAGGCGGCGCACTGGAAGGAGTTTGGCGAGGCGTGGAACTGACAGCCCGCATTATTTGATGTAGAACGCCTATTCATGCGGTGTTTGGAGCATAAATGGCTGGGGAATAGCGTCAGTCATAGACTTTTCTCGGCAAACGGCTGGCGATTTTGTTGGGCGCGAAACGCTGTGGATGGGGGCCTTGCCGTAGCGATCACATCGCGACATTGGTTCCAGACGTAAAAGGTGGTCTGCGTAAACATGCCGAAGTTTTTTGCGCTCACGAAACAATTCACGCCTTAAAAATACACACATCACGGGTAATGAATAGTGGCAATTGCTCCCTTGCTGAACGATACTGCATATACTTTAGGATAAGCATCCGCGAACAATTGAGGCCTCTAAAATCTCTGTTGACTGACGAGTTTTAAGTAATGTTCAGAATCTCAAACCAGGCGTGGACAACATGAAAGTGCCGGCGACATGACGACAAAAGCAATTGACAAACTAGCGGTGCTCATCATTCAGCAACGCGACGCTATACTTGCGCGCTGGCGGAAACAGGTGAGAGAACTCCCTTCAGCGCGTCAGCTTGACGTACCGTCGCTGAACGATCATATGCCGGTGCTGCTTGGAGAATTGGCTGCCGCATTTCAATTAAAATCTGAGGAGACAATACCGGAGGTTTTGAGCGACGGAAGCGCTCCAGCGCACGGTTTGCAACGTGCGCTCGAAGACTTTGATATTCAGGAAGTCGTTGCGGAATACAACATCCTTCGAGGCTGCATCCATGATCTGGCGGACGATAACGGCTTGATACTGCAAGGCGAACCCTTCCACATACTCAACCGTGTTTTTGATCAGGCAATTGGTCTGGCGCTGCAAACCTATGCCACCGCAAAAGCCATTGAGGTGCAGCGTCGCCGGGAAGAGTATCTTGCCTTCGTAGCACACGATCTGCGCACACCGTTGAGTGCGATTTCCATGGCTGGAAGGGTGCTGGAGTTGACTCTCCCGCAGCAAGGCGTCAACGCTGACACGGGCCGTATGCTCAAGGCCCTCCGCCGAAATGTGCAGCATCTTGAAAAGCTGGTCGCCAAGGTGCTCGAAGAAAATACGCATCTCCAGACGGAAATTGGAATCAAACTGGAGCGGCGATCAATTGACTTGTGGCCCCTGGTTGAGGCCCTCATTCACGATCTTCATCCGGTGGCGGGGACTGCAGGCACAAAACTTGTCAACCATGTACCCGAAGACATGGTTGTCTATACCGATGCCAGTTTACTCAGAAGAGTTTTTCAGAATTTGATTGCCAATGCTATCAAGTACACGCCACGGGGAGAAATCATCATCGGCGCGGCGGAAAATGACTCCAACGGCATCGCTGAATGCTGGGTTAAAGACAATGGTGCTGGAATCCCGGCGGCGCTTCTGGAAAAGATATTTGACAAGGGAGAAACCGATCCAGACAGCGCGGGGGGAACAGGCCTGGGCCTCGCTATCGTAAAAACATTCACTGAGGCCGACGGCGGCAAGGTGACCGTCGAAAGCAAGGAGGGCGTTGGCTCGACATTCCGGTTCACGCTGCCCACCAAGGCCGAATCAATGCCGGGGGTCGGAGTCAAATTTTTTTCCACAAAAATCAATTGACTCCGACCACGAGAATGCTTGACCCCGGGAATATTTTCAGTTGGTGCGCGGGAGTTTGAACAAGGTTGTGCACGACGCAGAAGAAAAAATGGTGCGCGAATTTTTGAAGGCGAATGCGGGTGCGGCGCATTGGCAGGCGTTTGGCGAGGCGTGGAAATGACAGCCCGCATTATTTGATGTAGAACGCCCATTCATGCGGTTTTTGGAGCATAAATGGCTGGAGATGCGCGCCAGTGTTTGTGTTTCGATTAACGCAAATCTGTATCGTGCATTCACGCGTCGTGTAGAGCCCCGGTGAAGATCTCCGCACGCGACCCGCAAATTTTCCAGCGAGCGGAAAACGCATTCGCACTTTCCCGTTGACGAATCACAGTCTGAAAAAAATTGCGTGGCTGCTGTGTTTGATAGTCGCAGGGTGCTGTTCGCAGCAGCCCTGCAACCTAAAACATGTGACGAGCTTCGCTGCGAATGACTACTTCAGTGCGTCCATGCCCGCCTTTGCAGCGATGCCATCCTGCGCGGAAGTGCCGCCCGACACACTGATCGCACCGACAATCTTGCCATCCATCAGCAGCGGCAAGCCACCCTCAATCGGCACGGCACCCTGCAACGCAAGTATGCGCAGTCCGTCTCCACCGCCAGCGACTACATCCTGAAACGCCTTGGTGGGGCGCTTGAATAGTGCGGCTGAACGCCCTTTGCCAATCGCCACACCAACACTGCCCGTCTGCGTGCCATCCATCTTTTCAAAGAAAACCAGTGTGCCGTTTCCGTTGGTGACAGCGGCTGCCATGGTCCAGTTATTTTTCTTCGCTTCTGCGAGGGCTGCAGCGGCCGCTTTCCTGGCGTTTTCGGCGTTGATTGGCGCGCCGTAGAGATTGGGCATTTGTGCTGACGCGAGCGAGCAAAACGCCAGCACAGATGTAGCGAGAATCAGGGAGAACACGTATTTGCGGAACATGGCTACTCCTTTGTTGTCAGGGAAAACGGAAAGACGAAACGGAATGAAGACATCGAAGACGTCCTCAACCGCGATTTGGTTTTACCGATCTTGTGTTGCCAGAAAATGCATTTTGCGCACGACGTGGTAGAGGCTGTTCATACCAGGGCTGGGCGACTGACGGCGGCAATCGGCCAATTCCATTTGAATTCCCTCCAACAGCCCGCACGCGTTTGGAGGGTTCATTGCGAAAGAGAAGGAGAGATTGGCGGAGGTGGTGAGGTGGGGCTTAGATAAAGATTGAGTAACGAAAGAGCGGATTGATGTAAGCGAGGAGTACTGCAGACTCTTGCGGACGGTAATGTGTCTAGCTTGCGTGCCAAAGACATGTTGTATTATTTGTACGGTGCAATGAATGATGAGTAGCGTACTTACCGTTGCAAGCATTCAGACACGATGTTATTTTTCAAAAAAGTTTCTGTATGCTATAAATCAAAAATCACTTTCAACACGCGAAGAGGATGCGATGAATCTTGTCATTAGGAATAAAATTCTCGTTGTTTTGTTCTTGAGTATTGCGGGATTGCTCAGCGCGTGTGGGAATAGTTCGAACGATTCGGGTAACCAGTCAAATACGCCAGTGAATTTGGCTCCGTTTTTTGCTTCTTTGTCAGGCGCGCAGGAGAATCCCCCGGTTCTGACTGCCGCAGACGGCAACGCCAACTTCACGGTGGATCTAACCAGCGGACAGATCACCGGCAGGCTCGCCACGAACGAGATCACTGCAAGTGCTGCGCATATCCATATTGGAGACGCCGGGCTCAATGGCGCGATTATTATCGGCCTGACCCAGACTGCAGCAGGAAGTGGCATCTGGACGGTATCGCCGAATATTGCGCTGACCGCCGCGCAGCTAAGCGCATTGAACGCAGGCGGTTTGTACGTCAACGTGCACACCGACCTCCATCCCGGCGGACAAATCCGCGGACAAATCGGACGCACGACGCTGACGACGAAGATGGCGGGGTCACAGGAGAACCCTCCTACGCCATCGTTGGCATCGGGAACCGGAGTATTTTCCGTGGATCCTCTAACGCGCGCACTTTCGGCCCGTGTCGTCACCAGCGGATTGACCGCGACCGCTGCACACATTCATGCAGGGGCAATCGGCGTCAACGCTCCAGTGTCTATCGGTTTTGTCCAGACCGAGTCCGGCAGTGGCATCTGGATTCCACCTGCCAACACAGCACTTACAGCGGAGCAATACCAAAGTTTTATCTCTGGCGGCACTTATTTCAACGTGCATAGCGCCGCATTCCCTGGCGGTGAAATTCGCGGCCAGATCGGTCGCGATGTGTTTGATGTCGCGCTCGCAGGCGCGCAGGAAAACCCGCCTGTGGTTGGCGGGGGCAGTGCCACGTCACGAATTATTGTCAACCCCGCGACGCGCGAAGTAGCGGGATCAATCACCAATATCGGTATTGCCGCGACGGCAGGACACATCCACACCGGGTTGTTTGGGGTCAATGGTCCCGTGTTGGTGCCCACCACGCAGTCCGCCGCAGGAAGTGCGGTTTGGAACTTCACACCAGCGACCTTTACTGCAGCCCAGTACCGTGCAATCTTGTTCGGCAATATGTACGCCAATACGCATAGCGCGGCGTTCCCCGGCGGCGAAGCGCGGGGCCAAATCGGCAAGGTCATCCGCACGGGTTTGATGTCTGGTGCCAACGAGGTGCCACCCACAACTTCTGCCGCATCAGGTCGCGGACGTGCTGAACTCGACGCCAATACGCTCGATGTGTTTGTCACCATTACGACCGCAGGGGTGGCCGCTACTGCCGCCCATCTGCACGTCGGCGCGGTAGGTGTCAATGGCGCAGTAATCGTCCCCCTGACACAAGGCCCAACGAATACATGGACATCCGCAGGTGGCGCGAAGCTTACGCAAGCGCAGGCAGTCGCATTCGCCGCTGGCGGGACTTACTTCAATGTCCACAGCGCCGCACTTCCTGGTGGCGAGGTTCGCGGACAAGCAGCGGGGCTTGATTGATGCGTTTACGTCGAACAGCTCATTAGGGACGCAAGGCGTAACGCCGTCGACACGTTTACCGCGAATAAACGGGGGAATGAATTTAGACAATTGCTGTCCGCAAAATCCCATCCTTGCGCGGATTTGGCCGACGCCGAGAGAATCGCCGCGCGTTCGCCGAGCACGATATTGCCTAACGCGGCGATACCGGTAATTGCTTGCGCCACCACTTTTGGCCGAAACGCGTATTGTGATCGCAGCACGAATTCCAACTCAAGCATCACCGTTACGGTAATATAAATTTTGTGCTCGCGTGACAACGCTTCAGCACGCGCGGCCAATGCGGCGTTCGCGAGCTCGCGTCTCGTTGTTCGTTATTCAAAAATATAACCATTAAAACGGAGGATCAAATGAAAAATACGCTTTCTGTCGCCTCGCTGGTGCTCGCTTTTCTCCCCGCCGTCAGTGCCGCTCAAAGTGTTTTTGATGGCACCTGGAAAACGGACATCAAGACTATCGACTACCCGGCAAAGCCATCGGTGTTTGTATTCAAGGATGGCATGTACGAATGCAAAACTTGCGCGACCAAGACGTTCGTCAAGTCCGACGGCAAAGATCAAAAGGTCGAAGGCAATCCTTACGCCGACACGATTGCCGTCAAGCTCGTCGACAAAAATCATGTCGAAATCATCAGCAAGAAATCAGGAAAAGTTGTGGCGACCAGCAAGTACGCGGTGTCCACTGACGGAAATTCGATGATGCGCGAATATTCGAGCAATTCCATGGCTAACGCTGAAGTGGTCAAGGGCGTGACGAGCTATGTGCGGGTGGCGTACGACAGGGCGGCCGTGAACCAGATGTCCGGAAGCTGGCGCGCGCAGAAGGCCGACAAGGTTTCCGATAATGGTCTGCGTGTCACTTACAAATCGGAAGGTGCTTTGATGAACATGTCCACGCCCACCGGCGAATCGTATAGCGCCAAAACTGATGGTACCGAGGCGCCGTACAAGGGCGACCCCGGGACGACCAGCGTTACCGTAAAGATTCGGAAAAATACCATCGAGGAAAATTTCAAACGCGATGGAAAAGTCATCGGCATGTCAAGAATGGAAGTCGACAAGAGCGGGAAGCAGGCAAAAGTCGACTGGATTGACCATCTGACAAAAACGAACGGCAACTATGTGACGGTGAAAGAATAGTAGCACTCGGATGCGTAGAACGCCTATTCATGGGCTTCTCAGACCATAAATACTCCGAAAAGCGCGCCAGTGCTAGAGTTTACCCATTGCTACGCTACGGAAAATGACACACCAAAATCTGTGTCGCGCGATTGCGCGACACAGACCGCAGCGAAAATCTACTTGCAATCCTTCATGCAACGCTTCGCTTGTGTATCGGGCCGGTCGTCAATAATGAAGCCGTCCCTGTTTGGCATTTTTACCATCGCAAGCGACTTGTTGTTCATCACATCGGTAGGTCCGATTAAGCCATTCAGATTGAGCAGGTAGGCAGACAGCGCATACACTTCATCGCTGGTTAAAGACTGCGGATTATTCATCGGCATCGCGCGGCGTATGTAGTCGAACAGGATTGGTGCATACGGATACATGCTGCCCGGTGTGAGGATGCGCACGTTGGTTTTGAACGAGCCAATGCCACCGACCATCGTGCCGAAGACCGGTCCGCCTTTGGCATCTTCGCCGTGACAAGCCAAACATTTCTCGACGTAAACCACTTTGCCCTGAACCGCGTCGCCTTTGCCTGCGGGTAATCCCAGACCGTCTTGCGTGCGGATGTCGATATTCCACGCTGCCAAATCCTGCTCGGTGATCGCGCGTCCGAATGCGGCACCCGATGTATTGGGAGACGCCGCGTTCAATATCGTGCAGGGCGCAGCGATGCAGGCGAGCAGCATCGCGACGCGCAGATTCAACTTCATTCGTTTAGCCGATACCATTTGTCACCTCGCCTGATTCGCTGATGTTCCACGGAAATACGCCGTTGTGGTGTTGCACGAAGCCGACAATGGCGCGTGATTTTTTGATGTCCTCGACCGTTGGCTGCACATAGCCGGTGCTGTCCACCGCGCGGCTCGCAATCACGGCAGGCCCGCCTTGCCATTTCCAGTTGAACTTGAATCGGGTCAGACACTTGTCGATGATCGGCTCTTCGAGTGTCGCCTCCTGCCAATTTTTTCCACCATCGAGCGTCACATCGACCGCCTTGATTTTGCCGTTGCCCGACCAGGCGAATCCTTGAATCTCGTTAAAGCCGCGTTGCAGTTGCATACCACCGGATGGCCGCGTGATGACCGATTTGGCTTCCATGACGAAGCTGAATTTACGCCACATGCCGTTGGGCATCGGGTCGGTGTAGCGCGCGGTCTCGCCACGCACGTGCCAAGGCTCAGTGCCGGCCTTGATTCGGCGCAGCCATTTGACGCTGACGTTGCCCTCCCAGCCGGGCACAAATAATCGCAATGGATAGCCGTTTTCGGGTCGCAACATTTCGCCGTTCATGGCGTAGACGATCATGCAATCGTCGAGCATTTTTTCAAGAGGCATGCTGCGTAAATGGCCGGAGCCGTCTGCGCCTTCGGCGATCAGCCATTTCACTTCAGGCAGTAATCCGGCCTCATCGAGCAGCCACGAAACCGGTACGCCCGTCCATTGGGCGCAGGACAATAGTCCATGCGTTTGCTGTACCGTCTTTGACGACGGCTTGAGCCAATCGGTGAGCCCGTTTCCGGAGCACTCCATAAAATAAAACTTTGATACGGCTGGATAGCGCATCAAATCGGACATCGTTAATTGCAGTGGCTTCCGCACCATGCCGTGGATGGCGAGCACATGCGTATCGGGGTTGATATCGGGTACGCCGTTGTGATGGCGCTCGTAGAAAAGCCCGTTCGGTGTGACGATGCCCGGCGTTGATTGGAGTGGTGTCATGCTCCAGTCGGAAAAATTTTGCTTGTTGACCAACACATCGCTGCGGCGGCGTTTTACTTTGGCCTCAAACTTCGACGGCATGCCGTACTCGTCTGGTGGCAATGGTCGACCCATTTGTTTATTTGATTCAGGTATCGCCAATGCCGCGGCCTCGGCACCAACGCTTGCAACGCCCAATGCACCGGCGCTGCCTGCCATCGCAACAGAATTGCGCAGAAATGATCGGCGCTTCGGATTGTGGGTGACGGATTTTCCAGCTTGAAGCTCGCTCCTTGATTCACGTACAAGCTGCTCCATTATTTCATTTGGTTTTATCGCCATCGGTCATTCTCCTCGTCTGGGCTCTCGGTCGGGCCTGCGTTTTAGTGCGACAACTACAGTATCAGCGGACAGTACTTACCCGCATCTTTCAACAGCAAGAACCGCACCTGACAGCGAACGCGTCCAGCCACGAATGGCGGTGCGGGTATTTCGTGATCAACGTTACGCTAGTTTGCCAATCTGTGTTTCAAGACGAAACGCAGGCGATGTGCCGCACGCTTATTTTGCGCAAATTGAAACACCGCATCCGTAAGCGCGGCGGAAAATGTGCGACGGCAATTGGCTGTAACGCGTGCAAAGAATCTGCACAGAATCGAAGCAATAAAAACACCGCCCCACGCGCCGCGCATCGATGCAGCCGACACTGTAAGATTGCATACAAATGAAAATAAGTTCAAAAGTAGGGCAGGCGTCTTGCGGCCACAGTCTTGAATAGTCTTCTCGGTAGCACAATCGATGTCACGCAAAGATAACCGCTGGGTCAACGATTTGGTCGCGCGCGCCAGCGAGGGAGACAGGCGTGCCCCGCGCGGCGAGCCGGCGCTCAATCTGCGAGACACGCTTATCCCGTTCGCCGACAGCGTTCCCTGGCCAGTGATCGTCGTCGACAAGTCAGGTATCGTGATGTATCTCAACGACGCCATGCGCGCATCGGGGCGTGAGTTGCCTGTTGCCGGCTCGCGGGCTTTCGACAAACTTTTCCCCGACTACTTCGCGGTGCTCAAGGGTGAGCCCTGCTGGCTCACCCAGCAGGAAGCAGTCGTTGG
>JANMPY010000393.1:0-3483 GCA_031370095.1 Betaproteobacteria bacterium | reverse complement strand
CGATGCGCGCCGCGCGCGTGATGCTGGGGATACCCAACGCACGCGTGTTGCGCAGCAGCGCGATTTTATTCAGATTGACGCTAAGTTTAGCCATGAGAGATTCGAAAAATGTTCAGCGCATTTCCCGTATCAGTTGACGGGTATGGAGAATTTTATCGCCGAGCAAGTGATTGATCATCATGCGCATCAATTGCTTCGACTGTGATTGTGTTTGCGGATCGCGATAGTCGCCACACGCCATGTCGAGCAGCGTTTTACCCTGAAGCAGTAAGCCGGGCGCGATACCGGATTGGCGTGCGACGAAGTTCGCCGACATCGGGCCGCGCTCGACAACATAAAAATATTCACCCTCGGCCCGAATCGGCACGTGACTGTCTATCTCTTCCCGAAGCTGCAATGCATAGCCAAGTTCCTGTAGCAACGTTACTTCAAACTGCCGAAGAATCGGTGCGATCACGCGCGGCGCTTTATTTTCTGTCGGCAGCATGGCGAGTGATGACATGGTCGCGGAATAAGCATCAAAAAGATCTTCATGCGGGTCTTCGCGCGTGGCGAGCTTGAGTAACAGCTCATTCAAATAAAATGCCGAAAGCAACGCGGCACCGGATAACTGCGGCAGAATTTTTTCCTGCTCGGCCGACTTCAACGTTTTCATCTCACTTCTGCCGAACCATGTGAGCGCAAGCCCCTGAAACGGATTCAACAGGCCGCGCAACGCACCCTGCGGTCGCTTGGCACCCTTCGCCACCATGACGACGCGGCCATGCAGACGGGTAAACGTTTCGACGATCAAACTGGTTTCGCGATATGCGTAAGTGTGCAGGACGAATGCCTGATCGGATTCGCCGATGAACTGTCGCACACGCTTCGGTTGCGGACTTGCCACCTCTGCGAGCGTCGGCCGTTGCGATAAATCATTCATAGCCGTATTGACGAATCAAGGCGCTGTCGTCCGCCCAGCCTTTTTTAACCCGCACCCACAGCTCCAGATAAACTTTGCAGCCGAAGCTTGCTTCCATTTCCTTGCGTGCGTCGGTGCCGATGCGTTTCAGGCGCTCGCCTTTTTCACCGATAAGAATTGCTTTCTGGCTGGTCTTTTCAACGACGATACTGGCAAATATCCGCCGCAAACCGCCTACTTCTTCGTATTTATCGATCATCACGTTGGCCGCGTACGGTAGCTCGTCACCGAGCTGGCGGAAGACTTTTTCGCGGATGAATTCGGAAGCCATGAAGCGTTCCGAGCGGTCGGTAAATTCTTCGGCGCCATGGCTGGCAGGCGCGATCGGCAGGTGTGCGCGGATGACTTTTTTCAGTTCCACCAGCGTCTGTTTTTCTTTCACGCTGATCGGCACCATTGCGACAAAATTTGCCTTGGCCTGAATCTCTTTGAGGAAATTTAATAATTTACTTTTTTCTTTGACGCGATCACATTTGCTGATGACCAAAATCAGGTGCGCGTTATTGGCGGCTTGTTGCAGTACTTGCTGATCGGCGTCTGAAAAATGGCACGCCTCAACAATCGCGACCACCACATCCGCGTCGATCACGGTCTGACTGACGGTGCGATTGAGCACGCGATTGAGCGCGTTGTCATGGGTTTTTTGAAAACCTGGCGTATCGAGAAACAGAAACTGCGCGTCTGCTTCGGTCAAAATCCCGGTAATGCGGTGTCGCGTGGTTTGCGCCTTATTTGAGGTGATGCTGACTTTTTGGCCAACCAGGTGATTCAACAAAGTCGACTTGCCAACGTTCGGACGACCAATGATGGCGACCGTCCCACAACGAAAATCAGCGCCCATGTTTTCTTCCTGCGGTGGTGGATTCGGCCAGAATACCCAGCGCTTGCGCGGCAGCGTCCTGCTCGGCCAAACGGCGGCTGGCACCACACCCATTCGCCGTCACCTCAAAAGTGGCGACCTCACACTGCACGTGAAATATCTGCCGGTGTGACTCACCCTCAATGCGTTTCACCGTGTACTCCGGTAGCGGCAAATGTTTGCCTTGCAACCACTCCTGCAATCCCGTCTTGGCGTCCTTGACCGGCTTGGTATCGCGAACGGTTTCAATACGTGATACGAACAGCACCCGCACAACACGAGCAGCAGATTCAAAATTTGCGTCGAGGTATACCGCACCGATAATAGCTTCCAAGGCGTCGCCCAGAATTGACGGGCGGCTCGCACCACCGGTTTTGATTTCCCCGTCGCCAAGGCGTAACAAGCTACCAAGCTCCAACTCAGCCGATATTTCTGCGAGCACCGATTGGTTGACGAGATTAGCGCGCAGACGACTTAATTCGCCTTCCGGCATCGACGCGAATTGTTCGAAAATCATGCTGGCGACGCAGCAATTAAGAATACTGTCGCCAAGAAATTCGAGGCGTTCGTTGTGGCCAGTACCAAAACTGCGATGGGTCAAAGCCTGCGACAGGAGTGCGGCGTTGGAGAATTTATGGCCGAGCTTTTGCTCAAGCTCACTAAGCATCATATGCGGGCGATTAGCCGTCTTTCGTACTCACGCTGAAATCGACTAGCAAGGTGTATCCGGTTATCAACGCAACCCGATGCTGCCATGCGGCGACGACCACGGTTTCGCCGCCATCTTTGGTAATTTCCAAGTCAGACCCTTGAAGAGCCTGAATATTATCGATAACGGCGCGGCGATCAAAACTCTTCCTGATGTCAGTGACGGTTCCGCTTTTGACCTCTTCGCCCTGCGCCATCGCAGCCATCACTTTCTTGACGGAAAAGAGCTCAAGATAAACCGGAACAAGCTTCAAGCCGAGGAGCAAGACAACTGCGCAGACAGCGAGAATAAAGATGAGGCTAACGAAACCGATGCCGCGTTGCCGTTGAAAATCTGTTGTAGTTGTTTTCATGCGTCCCTCGCTGCCAATTTCAAGTTTCAATCGATGGATGTGCCGATACGCTTCATTGAGCCGAAATTCATCCAGACTAACACTGCTTTACCAACAATGTTGTCCTCTGGCACAAACCCCCAATAGCGACCGTCCTGGCTATTGTCACGGTTGTCACCCATCATAAGGTAGTGACCAACAGGAACGGTGCAGCTCATTTGTTCATCATTGTATGCACAATTGCCGCGATTTGGAAACTCGCGGACGTCGCCGAGGCGTATATTGGGAGACCGCGGATTGAGGTAGGAAATATGTGATTTGTCGCCGAGCTTTTCGCGGATAACGTCGTAGCTTTGAACGGCCAGGCGGTCATCGATGTGGGTCTGCGATTCAAATTGCTCAGTGGCAATCGGCACATCATTGATCGTCAGGCGCTTGTTTTTGTAGACCACCTTGTCGCCCGGCGTACCGACGACACGCTTGATGTAGTCTTTCGTTGGGTCTTCCGGGTACCTGAACACCATGACATCGCCGCGCTTGGGTAATCCGACATCTACGATTTTTTTGTTGATCACGGGTAATCGAATGCCGTAACTGAATTTATTGACCAAAATAAAATCGCC
>JANMPY010000369.1:0-4134 GCA_031370095.1 Betaproteobacteria bacterium | reverse complement strand
GACGGAAACCATTCCAGCGACCTTGCAAGTAACGTTCGAACGCGAGCGCGCTGATGCGCGTCGCACGGTGGCGCGCGATGCCGACGCCGTGCGTGCGCAGGTGGTGCGCATGTACGCACGGCTCGAGCATGAGCAGGTCGCGGTCATTGCTTCGACAAAGCTTACGTTAGCGTGCGAGCGCGGCTGTAATTATTGCTGCCACCAGCGCGTTGAAATCCGACCGTATGAGGCGTTCGTGTTGGCCGAGCATATTCGGGCGCGGATGACGGCGCAGCAGGCGGACGTGGTCATTCGGCTTGCCGCGAATCGTGCGCGCATTGCACCACTTAACGCTTTGCAGCACACGCAGGCGGGCATTGCGTGTGCGTTGCTGGTGGACGGTGAATGCAGCGTCTACGAAGCCCGTCCCGCCGCGTGCCGCAAGTATTATTCGCTTTCGGTTGAGACTTGTCGTGATGCTTTTGAGCATCCAACCGAGCCGCTGACGGGGCCGCTGGAAGACGACAACTTGCGCCTTGCGGGCAATGCGGTTGCGCTGGGTTACGCACGCGGGATTGAGGAATCCGGGCGAGATGCGGATCGCTATGAGTTGCACGGCGCGTTGCTGGAAGCGCTGGAAAATCCGAAGTCGTCGAAGCGCTATCGTGCTGGAAAAAAAGCGTTTGTTTCAACGTGAAAATTCGGCAGGCACGCGCTCCAGCGCCCACAAAATGTGCTCGCGCAGCATTGCAGACGAGTGATCTTTGCGTTTTTCCAGCGACGCGATGATTCGTGTTGCGGCGTCGTTTGTCGCGACCTTTGCTAACGCATTCCCAAGTGCCACCGCAATATTGCGCAACCATCGCTCATGGCCTATGCGCCGGATCGGTGAGCCTTCAAGCCGCTGATTAAAATCCTCCGCGCTCCATGAAAAAAGTTCCAACAGCGTTACATCGTCAAGCCCGTTGCGCACCGCAAAATCACTCTCACCACTCGCGGTGGCAAATTTGTTCCATGGGCAAATTAACTGGCAGTCGTCACAGCCATAAATGCGGTTGCCCATCAGCGGTCGCAGCTCCAGTGGAATCGCGCCTTTGTGTTCGATCGTGAGATACGAAATGCAGCGCCGCGCATCAAGCTGGTAGGGGGCGATGATGGCTTTGGTCGGGCAGATGTCGATGCATTTTGTACAGGTGCCGCAATGCTCGGTAATTGCTTCGTCAATTGGCAGCGGCAGATCGGTATATAGCTCACCCAAAAAAAACCATGAGCCCGCCTCGCGCGTGAGCAGCAGCGTATGCTTGCCGCGCCAGCCGAGACCCGCCTTGCGTGCGAGCGCCACTTCCATCACCGGAGCGGAGTCGGTAAATACCCGATACTGAAATGCGCCGATTTCGCTTTCAATATTATTTGCCAGCGTCTGCAGTTTGCCGCGCAACACCTTGTGATAGTCGCGCCCCAAGGCGTAGCGCGAAATAAACGCGGCATCGGCATCGTCCATCACCTCCCAGCTATCACGCGCACTGGGCGGCTGATAATTAAGTCGTACAGAAATCACCCGCATCGTACCCGGCACCAGTTCGGCGGGCCGGGTGCGCGCGGTGCCGTGACGGGCCATATAATCCATTTCACCGTGATAGCCAAAACCCAGCCACTGCTGAAGATAATTTTCCTCGCGCGTGAGCTCGGTGTCGCTAATGCCGATTTCCTGAAAGCCCAAAGAGCGACCCCACGTTTTGATTTCGGTGGCGAGCTGCGTGAAGTCAATGGTGGTGGGCGGCGGCATGTTTTGAGTTTAGCGTGAGTCCAGACGACAATTTATATTTCCACTTGGCCGACGAGGCCGCGACGCTCGACTTGGGAGCCAGGTTGGCGCACGCGCTGCAAAAAAACGACACTGGCGCGTTGATTTATTTGTCCGGCGATTTGGGTGCCGGCAAGACCACATTGTCGCGCGGTCTGCTCCGTGGGATGGGTTATTCGGGACGCGTAAAAAGCCCGACTTATACGCTGGTTGAACTTTATGTAGTTTCTAAGTTAAACTTGTATCACTTTGATTTTTATCGCTTCGGCGAACCTGAGGAATGGCAAGAAGCCGGATTTCGCGATCTCTTCCACGAGACGAATATTTGTCTGGTGGAGTGGCCGGAGAAGGCCGGGGAATTGTTGCCTCCGCCGGACCTGACCGTCACGTTGAAACCGACGTTAAGCTTCAGCCGCGAAGCGCAAATCACAGCGAAGTCGGCGCGGGGTCGACAGATGTTATCGACACTCGCCATCTCGCCCACAGACAAAAATATAACGTAGACGTTGAACGCGGCGTCAATCTGGCCCGCCGTACTTTTCTTTCCCTCCCGCTTATTTTGTCGCCTCTTTTGGCGCGCGACGCAGACGCTGCCACCAAAGTTTCCTCGGCACGCGTGTGGCCCGCCAACGAATACACCCGCGTCACGTTCGAGTCGGCGACCGCACTCAAGGTGCAGCACTTTTTCGTCAAAGACCCGGAGCGCCTGGTGATCGATATTGAAAATGTCGAGCTGGGGCCGGCGCTGAAAGAGCTCGCCGCGAAGATCGGCGCGAATGATCCTTACATTCAGTCGGTGCGCGTCGGCGTCAATCGCACCAACGTGATCCGCGTGGTGCTGGACTTGCGCACAGAAGTAAAGCCGCAAGTATTCGCCGTACCGCCAGCGGGTGAGTTTGGGCATCGTCTGATGCTCGACATTTATCCGGCCAAACCGAGCGACCCGATGCTCGCATTGCTCAACGATGATGTCGCTGCTTTCGGCAAAAATAGTTTGGCGACCATTGCGCCGAAAGATGCTGTGACGAGCGACGTTCCACCCATTTCTGCCTCTAGGCCGCGCAAAGACGGCCCCGCACTACCGCCAGATAAAAACAAACAATCGGCGGACTCGACGGCGCCCGCGAAGGAGGACAGTGCCATTGTCGCGGGCGATTCGAGTATTGGTAAAACACCGCAGGCGAAAACAAATAAATCACCATCGATTGCCAGCGGCAAAAAGCCGCCGCGACCGATCATCGTGGTGATTGATCCGGGTCACGGCGGCGAAGACCCCGGTGCCGTCGGGCGGCGCGGCACGCGCGAAAAAGACATCGTGCTCGTCATCGCCAAACTGCTGCGCGCAAAGCTCCACGACGACACCAACTTTCGCATCGCGCTGACCCGCGACGCGGATTTTTTTGTGCCACTGGAGCAGCGGGTGCAACGTGCACGCCGTTTGCGCGCCGATCTTTTTGTCAGCGTACACGCAGATGCGTTCATCCATCCCGACGCGAATGGCTCATCGGTGTTTGCGCTGTCCGAACGCGGTGCCACGTCGACGGCAGCCAAGTGGCTGGCGAATCGCGAAAACGAAGCCGACCTGATCGGTGGTGTTAATCTGAAAATGAAAGATGGATTTCTGGCGCGCACGCTGCTCGATCTTTCGCAGACCGCGCAGATAAACGACAGCCTGAAACTCGGCAAGCTGGTATTGTCAGAGCTGGGTGAGGTCAATCGCCTGCACAAATCCAGCGTTGAGCAGGCGGGCTTTGCGGTGTTGAAAGCGCCGGATATTCCGTCGATCCTGATTGAGACTGCGTTTATCTCCAATCCACTTGAGGAAAAAAAGCTGCGCGATCCGGTGCATCAACACAAGATGGCGGACGCGATTGCCGATGGCATCAAGCGCTACTTCGCAAAAAATCCGCCGCTTGCGCGTGCGTAGGGTGTCAAACTCTTTGTCTGGCGCGGCTTTCGGGACATAATGCCGCCAAAAAGCGCGCCGGTGCTTGATTTACGCCTCTCAGTGGGGGCAATCACCACTCGCTACACGGATGACTGCTGGATTCATCGACGCGTTGCCATGGCGAAAAAAGCGGCCAATCGCCGCAAAATAACCTCAAACTAGGCGAGAAATCTGCGGTTACTTTGCGTTCTAATGAGAGAAGCGCGACATGCATCTGACTCCCGTTCTCTCAGCCAAGGCATTTATGTACGCCAGCAGATTCGTTAAGCGATTTAATTGTTGTCTGACGCCAATGACCCCGGCTGAGATTGAACGATGACGCATTGCAAATGAACGAATCGACCAAGGCAGTCTTCCTCAGCTATGCATCGCAGGACGCCGATGCCGCTCGCGGCATCGGCCA
>JANMPY010000359.1:0-5294 GCA_031370095.1 Betaproteobacteria bacterium | reverse complement strand
TTTTCAAGTCGCCGTTATCGAACATCATGCGCTTTGCTGTGTAGGCAAGTTTTTTGTGCTCAAGTGCGAGCCAGACTTTCCATGCATATGGCGAGCCGGAACCGAAGTAGAAGGTAATGGAGTGGGACATGAAAAATTCCTAGTAGTGTTGACGGTGAATACGGTGGACGATGGTTCCAAGCGGCACCGAATTTCACAGCTTCTTTCTGAAAAACACAATGTGCTGCCAGGGCAGCACGCTCGACGTGCGCTCCCACTGCAAGCCGTGAACCGCAGCTTCCCGCTTGATCTGCGCCTCGCTCATTTTATGCTCGGCCTTGATCGGCACCTTCGCGTCTTCGGCACGGTACTCGACGAACGCCACGCGACCGCCGGGCTTTAGCGACTTGATGATCGAGCGCATGACTTCAAACGGAAATTCAAGTTCGTGATAAACGTCGACCATGATCGCGAGATCGACACTGTCGGCGGCAAGCCTGACATCGTCCAGGGTCGACAAAATCGGTTTCACATTGCTGTAGCGCTCCTCACGCGAAAAAGCCGAGAGCAATTGCACCATTTGCGGCTGCACATCGACCGCGTAAACCCTGCCGGTTTTACCGACGACTTCCGCAAGACGACGCGTGTGATAGCCCGAGCCTGCGCCGATGTCCGCCACCACCATGCCGGGTTGCAGTTTTAATTCGGCAAGCAACAGATCGGGGCGCTCCTCTTGCGTGCGCTCAGGCCGTTCGAGCCAGGCTGCCGCCTGCCAGCCCATCACACCGGCGATTTCGCGGCCCATGTACGATTTGCCAATGCCGTCTGCACTCGGCTTGGTCTTTTGGTAGGCACTTGTGTCGGCAAATACGGTCTCTTGGGGTGCTACGGCAAGGACAGCGACAAGAAGTAAGCAAGCGCGCATGGCGCACCTGAATGAGCCGGTAGATGAGCGCTTCAGACAATCAAAACGTAACGAGTATAAATTCATCGTGTTCCTTCAGACTGTAAATATAAACGGCGTCCCCACGCAGCGTCGCATCGAGCGTGCTATTCGAAAAGTTTATTCGCATCCGCATAAGCAATCGCATCGTCGTGAAAGCGCGTGTACGTGCCCGTGCGTTGCAACTCCTCCACGATCCGACGCGCGAGCATCATCGTCGCGCGCATGGGGCCGGAACCTTCACTCACGCGTCGCACGCCGAGTTGTTGTAGCTCAGCAATGGGCGGGCAGCCGGGAACGGTGAGAATATTTAAAGGGCCGTCAATTTGTTGAACGAGCGTCTTGATGGTCGCGCGGTCGGCGACAGCGGGTACGAACAGGCAATCAGCACCCGCCTCGCGATAACGGTTGGCGCGGTCAATACTTACACGCAAATTTTCTTTCGCGTCACCCAGCTTTAACCAAAAGCTGTCGGTGCGCGCGTTCACGACGATAGGCACGCCCGCGGCTTTCACCGCGTTGCAGACTGCGCTGATTTTCTCGACCTGCAGCGTGAGGTCGATGAGGTGACCGTCGTCTTGACCGTCTTCAATATTGATACCAACTGCGCCCATCGCGATAATTTCTGTAACCGTTGCAAGCACTTCTTCGACCGTATGCCCAAGCCCGGTAAGGATGTCAGCCGTCACCGGCACCTTCACGGCGTTAACTATTTCGCGCGTGGCTCCGAGGATCACGGCGCGGGGAATTAGCTCGTTATCGGGATAGCCGTGGCTAAAAGCAATACCCGCACTGCCGGTGCCGACGGCGCGGATACCCGCGTGCTCGAACACCCGCGCGCTTGCGGCATCCCACGCATTGGCGATGACGAGTAGCTGCGACCCCACGTGGAGTTGCTGAAATAATTTTGCTTTTTCGATCTGATCGGCGTTGTTCATTTCGCCGCCCGGCCAACAAGCGCACTCGGCTCGTTGTAACTTTTAACGGACGTGCCGCGATAAAGTATTTGTGCATTGCGCTCGGTAATTTTTTTGTGCAACGCCACGAATGCAGGATCCATGTCGGTCACGGGCCGGGGTTCGGGCGCGAAGTGATGATGCGCATCGACGCCACGCACCAGCGTTGCGCTATCCTTACCTGCGACCTGCGCAACTGTCGTCGGCACATAGCGAATCGCGAAGCCGATGCGGCGATCATCGGAAAGATTCGGCGGCGAGCCATGCACGAGACGCACGTGATGCAGCGACATTTCGCCGGGCTTTAACTCGATGGTTACCGCCTGTTTGTCGTCAACATCAACCGCAATTTCCTGACCACGTGTGAGCAGATTATTTTTGGCGAACGTATCTCTGTGGGCAATCTGATCGATGGTGTGGGTGCCGGGAATAAAGCCCATCGCGCCGTTCGACTGGTCGCTCGGCGTGAGCGCAATCCAGGCGGTAACGACGTCCGGTTTGTCGAGGCCCCAATAGGTTGAATCCTGATGCCATGAAACGAAAGCGGGATTTCTCGCTTCCTTGATGAAAAAATTTGTTGTCCAGCAAAGCAGATTCGGGCCGTAAATATCCTCAATCGCATCGACGATCTTGGCGTTGCGCACCAGATCGCCCAGCCACGAAAAAAGCAAATGCGATTTGTGCCGAAGGTCTCCTTTCAGCGGCCCGCCGGAACTTTTTTCAAAATCTTCGAGACGGGCACGGATTTCTGCGGCCTCAATTTCGGACATCACGCGGATCGGGAATATACAACCGTCGCGCCAGAATTGGTCGATCTGTTGCTGGGTGAGAATCTTAGGCATGGACGCTCCTATACGTTTGTTGACTGCGGCGTAGCGTGATTGGCGTTAGTGTCGCGACACTACGCACCGCCCGTGATCACCTTCATCACCTCCGGCGGATAAGTATCTCCAGGTTTGCCTTGATAAATAATCTCGCCGCGCTCCATCACATAGAGACTGTCGGCGTATTCAGGGATGTGGTGAACATTGGATTCGGCCATAAGCACGGCGTGGCCGAGACGCCGGATCGAGGCGATACCGTCACTGATGCTCGGAATGATTGCGGGAGACAATCCCTCGAACGGCTCATCGAGCAGCAACAGCTGCGGGTCGAGTGTCAGCGCACGCGCAATGGACACCATCTTCCTCTCGCCGCCGGAGAGCTGGTTGCCGCCGCGTGCGGCGTATTGCTTGAGCTTGGGAAATATTTGGTAGGCAAGGTCGATACGCGTTTTTGCGTCACGTCCGGTGGGCCGTGTCCACGTCGGTAGTTCAATGTTTTCAGCAACCGTTAAGTCGCCAAATACCTGACTCTCCTCGGGCGCATAGCCAATACCCATTTGCGCGATCCGATGTGTGGGCACGCCCACGATGGGGTGATGCAGGAATTGCATTGCGCCCGACACGGGTTTCACGTAGCCCATGATGGTGCGAAAGGTTGTGGTCTTGCCTGCGCCGTTGCGCCCGACGAGGCAGACGAGCTGGCCCGCAGCGACGTCGAACGAAATATCGCGCAGGATGCGGCTGTTTTGAATATCGACGGTAAGTTTATTGACGGCTAACATCAAGCGCGCTTCGCCAATTTTCCAACCAATTTGCCCACCACGGCATCAATGATCTCAGGATCGTTGAAGAACTCGACCGGTGGCCGATCTGCGAGCACCCTGCCCGCCGTCAAGGCGACGATGCGACTGGAATATTCGGCGACCAAATCCATGTCGTGCTCGACCAGAATGATCGCCTTTACGCCGGCGCGACGCGCGGCATCGATGACGTTTTTCATGATGCCGTGTTTGTCGCCGCTCGACACGCCGCTGGTTGGCTCGTCGAGCAGGATCACTTCCGGCGAGAGCGCGAAAGCGCTGGCGATATCGAGAAGCTTTTTCTCTCCCTGCGACAAGAGCCGCGCTTCGCTTTGAAGCTTAGCCTCAAGCCCAAAAATCGCCGCGACCTCGCACACCCGTTCGTTTACTGCTTTGTCGTTCTTGGCCGAGGCAAATAACCGCAGGCTACGACCCGTCTGTGAAATGACCGCCACCGCGATCGATTCTGCGACTGTCATCGCCGGAAAAATGTGTACCAGCTGAAACGCACGCGCCATGCCGCGTTGCGCCAGCCGCACCGGGCCGATGCCGGCGATATCCTCACCCTTGAAGCGCACCACACCGGCAGTCGGCTTCAGTAGCCCGGTAAGCACATTCACCAATGTCGTTTTGCCCGCGCCGTTAGGGCCGACGATCGATACCAGCTCGCCTTCGGATATGGAAAGCGAAACGTTATCGAGCGCCACGAAATCGCCGTAGGATTTGCACACGCCGTCCGTTTCGATGAGTGTCGTCATCAGCGTCTGACCTTGGCCCACAGCGTCTGCCCAAGCCCCACCAGTCCACGCGGGAACAACACCACAATCGCGACCAGAATCGCACCCAGCCAGAAGCGCCAATATTGCGTCGCCCCCATGAGTTCGGATTTTAGAAATATGAACGTGAACGCACCAATCAGCGGGCCGAAGAAACTGGCGAATCCACCCAACACCGTCATGAACACCAGCTCACCGGAATGCGTCCAGTAGGCGAGCTCCGGATCAGCCTGACCGGTGTTGATGGCGAGGATCACACCGCCAACCGCGCAGTAAAACGCGGAGATGAGAAACGCGATGAAACGGAACAAGCGCACACGAACGCCCAGATACTCGGCCTTGCGAGGATTCTCACGAATGGCGGCCAGGTGCAAACCGAACGGCGAATGCACAATGCGCCACATCACGATGCCCAGCACGACCAGCAATGCTAAACAATAATAATAAAATGGCCCGATCAGGAACGTCGTCTTGTCGAGATCCGCAAAACCGTTGCCGAGCAATGATGGGCGCAGCACGCGAATACCGGTGTCGCCACCCGTGAGATCGTAGAATTTGAACAGGAAAGAATGAAACAGCATGCCGAATGCAAGCGTGAGAATGCCAAAAAATATCCGCACATAGCGCACACTTAGCAGCGCCACCGGCACCGCCACCGCTACAGCCGCCACGCCTGACAACAACAAAATCAACTCGAAACTCTTTATGCCGAGCTTACTCGACAGCACCGCTGCGGCATATGCGCCAACGGCCACAAACAACGCGTGACCAAACGAGAGCAGCCCGGTGTAGCCGAACAATAAATTAAAACCGAGCAGCGCGATTGCATACGCGAATGCCGGCAGTACCAGCGTGACGTAGTACGGCTGCGCGAATGTCGGCAACGCTAGCAGCACCATCAGCGTTGCGAAAATGGCGGCAAGCTTCATTCGATCGGCTTTCCAAACAGGCCTGCCGGCCGCGCAATGAGGATCACAATCACCACGATGTAAATCGATAATATCTCCAGCTCCGCG
>JANMPY010000356.1:0-2888 GCA_031370095.1 Betaproteobacteria bacterium | reverse complement strand
GTGCATGTTTGGGTCGACGAAACGCGACCACGCAATCAGGGCCTGCTCACCGCGTGGGAGCTGCGTTGTCACGGCGTGCTGCACACTTATATCGTCGACAACGCAGGCGGGCATTTGATGCAGCACGGCAAGGTCGACATGGTGCTGGTCGGTGCTGATCGGGTATCGAAAAACGGTGATGTCGCCAACAAAATCGGCACGTATTTGAAAGCGCTGGCCGCGTTCGACAACGGCATTCCTTTTTACGCGGCGCTACCCAATTCCACGATTGATTTGACGTTGGGTGATGCGCTGAAAGAAATTGAAATCGAGGAACGCGCCGAAATGGAGGTGCGCACCGTTATTGGCTTGCAGGGCACAATGCCGCCAGAAGCCGCTCCAGTTCTGGTGGTTGACCATAATACGCCGGTGTGCAATCCCGCGTTTGATGTGACGCCGGCGCGGCTGGTGACCGGCATTATTACCGAGCACGGCGTGTTCGAACCGACGCAGCTCGGCGCCGCAATTGGCGCCAACTAACCATGGCATTCTTGAATCTCGATCACCTGCCGCATAAAACATTGCGCAATGAAATCATCCGCACCTCGTTGCGCATGAATGAGCTTGGCATCAATCAAGGGAAATCAGGCAACGTCAGTGCGCGCATCGAACACGGCTTTTTAGTCACCCCCACCGGCATCGCATACGAGGAAACCCGGCCCGAACAAATCGTCGCAATGCAGATGGACGGCACCCATGAAGGAAGCGTGCTGCCGTCTTCCGAATGGCGCTTTCATCGCGACATTTACGCCGCGCGCGCTGAGGTCAACGCCATCGTTCACACCCACGCGACGTACGCGACCACGCTTGCCTGCATGGATCGCGGCATCCCGCCGTTTCACTACATGGTCGCCACCGCCGGTGGCAGCGACATTCGTTGTGCGCCGTACGCGACATTCGGTACGCAGCAATTGTCGGATCACGTGCTGATTGCGTTGCAGGGTCGAGGGGCTTGTCTCATGTCGCATCACGGCATGATCGCCTGTGGGGAAAATTTGTCAACAGCGCTGGCGCTGGCGGTCGAGATCGAATCACTGGCGCGGATGTACTGGCAGGCATTGCAGATCGGCGAGCCTGCGCTATTGAGCGAGGCGGAAATGCACGTCGTCATCGAAAAATTCCAAACTTACGGGCAACAATCGCTTCAACCTTAATCCGCGTAATCCGCCCGCGCCGCAGCATCTTTCAATATCCCGATGTGTGATAATTATTGATTGATAAATGATGAAAATGCGGCAAGTAACAATGATCGCGTTTCAAGCCACGCGGATGGCGCTTTCCCGGAGGAGTCACAATGCACGCTCAGGCAAAACCCGTTCACACGAACGACGCGCCGACAACCAACAAAAAATTGCTGGCGTGGGTGGAAGAAACGGCCGCGCTCACCAAACCTGATCGCATTTACTGGTGTGATGGTTCGGACGCCGAATATGATCGCCTGTGCGGCGAGCTGGTCGCGGCGGGTACCTTCAAAAAACTCAACGAAAAACTGCGGCCCAATTCGTATTTGGCCCTCTCCGACCCCACCGACGTGGCGCGTGTCGAGGATCGCACCTACATTTGTTCGGCAAAAAAAGAAGACGCGGGTCCCACCAATAACTGGGTGGCACCGGGCGAAATGAAGGCCACGCTTAATAAACTTTTCGATGGCTGCATGCGCGGTCGCACCATGTACGTGGTGCCTTTCAGCATGGGCCCGCTGGGCTCGCATATTGCGCATATTGGCATCGAGCTTTCCGATTCGCCGTACGTGGCGGTGAACATGAAACTCATGACCCGCATGGGTAGCGAAGTGCTCGAAGTGCTGGGGCGCGATGGCGCATTCGTGCCGGCGCTGCACTCGGTCGGCGCGCCCTTGGTGGCGGGGCAAAAAGATGTGGTGTGGCCGTGCAACGCTGAACACAAGTACATTGTGCATTTCCCGGAGACGCGCGAAATCTGGTCTTACGGGTCGGGCTATGGTGGCAACGCGCTGCTCGGCAAAAAGTGTTTTGCGCTGCGCATCGCCTCGGTCATGGGGCGTGCCGAAGGCTGGCTTGCCGAACACATGCTGATCCTTGGCGTGAAAACGCCTGAAGGTAAAAAGCATTACGTCACCGCAGCGTTTCCATCGGCTTGCGGCAAAACCAATTTTGCCATGCTGATTCCACCTGCGTCATTCACTCAACAGGGCTGGGAGGTGACCACGGTGGGCGACGACATCGCGTGGATCAAGCCCGGTGTCGATGGAAGAATGGTTGCGATCAATCCTGAAGCCGGATTTTTCGGCGTGGCACCGGGCACATCGGTCGAGACCAATCCGAACTGCATGGAGTCGGTAAAAGCCAACACCATTTTCACCAACGTGGCACTCACGCCCGAAGGCGACGTGTGGTGGGAAGGCATGACCAAACAGCCACCGGCGCATCTCACCGACTGGCAAGGAAAGGCCTGGACACCAGACTGCGGGCGGCTCGCAGCCCATGCGAATTCGCGATTCACCGTCGCTGCCACCAGTTGCCCATCGCTCGATCCAAAGTGGGATGATCCGAACGGCGTGCCGATTTCGGCGATGATTTTTGGTGGCCGTCGCTCGACCACCGTGCCCCTGGTAACCGAAGCGAACAACTGGAACGAAGGCGTTTACATGGCCGCCACGCTGGGCTCCGAAACGACTGCCGCCATCACCGGTCAGGTCGGCGTGGTGCGCCGTGACCCGTTTGCGATGATCGCGTTTTGTGGTTACAACATGGCGGACTATTTTGATCACTGGATCAACGTCGGTGCAAAAGTCGGCAAGGCTGCGCCAAAACTTTATTGCGTCAACTGGTTCCGCAAAAATGATCAGGGCAAATTTGTCTGGCCGGGCT
>JANMPY010000344.1:0-5410 GCA_031370095.1 Betaproteobacteria bacterium | reverse complement strand
CGCCATCGCCAGCAGCATTTTGCGGAAATTTTCGGCCTGCGCTTCTTCGAGTGTGGCGAACTGCAATTTATCGAGTTTGGAAACGCCATCGACCAGCTCGGCGACGGGCTTGCCAAATTTCTTGGCGATGTCGGTTTTGGTCGTTGGCGTGTCTTCCACCACGTCGTGCAGCAAGGCTGCGATCAGCGCCTGAGGATCGAGATGCCACTGCGCCAGAATGGTCGCGACCGCCAGCGGGTGGGTCACGTAGGCTTCGCCGGAATTCCTCGTCTGCCCCTCGTGTGCGACGCGCGCCATTGCGTAGGCTGCCGCGACATTGTCGATGTCGGCCGGTTTTAGATAAGTCGCTAGGAGTTCTTTTAGCGCGGTGGCGTTGGGATCAACGACCGAGTCGGCGCGAGGCAGATCAGCGCCAGGCGCGCCAATCGGCGCAGCTATGGCGTTTTTGCCGGTAGTGCTCTGGGCATGTTGAGGCGAACTCTGGGAGGAGGAGAGATTGGTCACGATGTCTCATCCCGCTCGCAGACGCCCGTGTTACATCTCGGGTTGCGGCGCCGATACCGGCAGCGGCGGATTCAGAATCTCGGCACCGACGCGACCGGTGGCGATTTCGCGCAAGGCGATCACGCATGGCTTGTCGCGGCCTGCGTCGACGTAAGGAGCCGAGCCCAGCGCGAGCTGGCGCGCACGCGCGGTCGCAGCGAGGGTGAGCTCGAAGCGGTTGGGAATTAACTTGATGCAATCGTCAACGGTAATACGAGCCATTTTCTTACTCCAAAAACAAACACTCAGGTAAAACAAAAAAGAATGCGCGCGCTTCGCTTAAATCAACCCCAAGCGCAATATCCATACCAAATATTCAAGAAATGAGTTGCGCGTGCAGCCGCAATTGTCGGGCGGCCGTCACCCGAAGCGCCCGGACGACCGACTGCAAATCGGTCAAAGCCACGCTAAAGTCTTCATTAATAATAACATAATCGGCCTCGTGGACGTGTTTTAAGTCCTCGCGCGCCTCGCTTAAGCGGCGCGCGATGACCTCCTTTGAGTCCTTGCCGCGCTTCACCAGTCGCTCCCGCAGCACCTCGATTGAGGGCGGCAGAATGTAGATGTAGGTCATGTCGCGAAACAGTTTTTTTACCGCACGCGCGCCCTGCCAGTCAATTTCGAGCAACACATCAGAACCCTCGGCGCGGGTTTTTTCGATCCAGACGCGGGAGGTGCCATAAAAATTGCCGTAAACCTCGGCGTGTTCCAGAAACTCGCCGCGTTTAACCATTGCGGCAAATTCCTCGTTTGTCACGAAAAAATATTCGCGGCCCGACTGCTCGCCCGGGCGTGGCGCTCGTGTCGTGTAGGAAATCGACAGGCCGATGTCTGGCTCGCGTTCGAGCAAAGCGTGTACGAGGCTCGATTTGCCTGCACCCGACGGGGCGACGATTGCGTAGAGACAGCCTGCGACGGGAAGGTTCATGGCGATTGCGTGCGCTTATGTGGCTTACGGGGCTTATTCAATGTTCTGAATCTGCTCGCGCATTTGTTCGATCAACACCTTTAATTCGACAGCAACTTTGGTGCTTTCGGCAGACACCGATTTTGAGCCTAGCGTGTTGGCTTCACGATTCAATTCCTGCATCAGGAAATCGAGCCGCTTGCCGACTGCACCACCGCTTTTCACCACCCGACGCACTTCAGAAATATGCGCAGTGAGGCGATTTAATTCTTCACTTACATCGATCTTTGAGGCGAACAAAACCACTTCCTGTTTCAGGCGCTCATCCGACGCGCTGCCGACCATCGCCTCAGTGAGTTTCAACGCCAGTTTTTCCTGATACGCGGCGACCATTTCGGGGATCAGCGGCGTGACTTGTTTGACCAACACCTCAATACCATCGAGACGTTCATTGATCATCGCCCCGAGTTTTTCGCCTTCGCGGCTGCGCGTGGCGTTGAGTTCGGCGATGGCGTTTTTGAATAACACCATCAAGCCTTCTTTGGCCGCATCTGACCCCAGCGCCTCGGCCGACATGACGCCCGGCGCATGCAAGACTTCCCAAACGGAGAGTCGGGTCGCGTCGAATTTTTTAAGAATCTGCGCTTGCGTTTCAGCGAGTGCGGCGAGTGCGTCCTCGTTCGGCGTCAGCGAATCGCGGGTGGCAACGGGCGTGAAGGTCACCCGGCAATCGACTTTGCCGCGCGTAAGCTTCGCTGCCAGCAGCTCGCGCATCAATTGCTCCAGTGAGCGCAGGTCTTCCGGCATGCGGGTCTGAAATTCAAGGTAGCGGTGGTTGACGGTTTTCAGCTCGAGGGCAAACCGTCCGCCGGGCACCTCTCCGCTCACGGCGGCAAATCCGGTCATGCTGGTAATGGTGCTCATGGTTTGGGCGATTTTTTGAGGGATGGGGAAGAGCCGAAAAAATGCACAAAAAGCAAGTGATAATGCTGGTGACAAACACGACCACGGTGCTTGTGGCGCAACTTTACTTGGCGAATACAAAACCCCACAATTATAACTTAGGGATTTCGCGCGTCTTGGCTTGGAGTCAAAGTCAAGACACGATCCAAACATGGCCTCGCAATCGAACGAGCCGTTACCCGATGGGTATCGACTCAATAACTACACCATTGAAAAGCTGCTGTCGTCGGGCGGGTTTTCGATCGTCTATCTCGGTCGCGATGAAAACGGCGCGCCGGTGGCAATCAAGGAATATCTGCCGGCAGCGCTGGTGATTCGTGTCGACGGCTCGGATGTAAAAATAAATTCCGACGAAAATCTGGCGGTGTTTCGCCACGGGCTCAAATGTTTTTTCGAAGAGGGTCGCTCGCTCGCGACCATCTCCCACCCGAACATCGTGCGCGTGGAAAATTTTTTCCGCGCCAATGAGACGGTTTACATGGTGATGCAGTACGTGCGCGGTCGCACCCTGCAGTTTCACATCCAGCGGCATCGCCACGAGTTCACCGACAGCTTTGTGCGCCGCCTGTTCACACATCTGCTCAATGGCCTGCGCGAAGTACACGCCAATAAATTGCTGCATCTGGACATTAAGCCGGCCAACATTTACATCACCATGGATGGTGCGCCGGTGCTGCTTGATTTCGGTGCCGCACGACAGGCGCTCAACGCCGATGCGCCACGGTTAAGGCCGATGTACACCGCCGGCTACGCAGCGCCCGAGCAATACCATAATCAGGAACAAATGGGACCGTGGTCCGATATATATGCGGTCGGCGCGACCATGTACACGTGCGTGGCAGGCGTGCATCCGCAGCCGGCCAGCGAACGCGAAAAAGATGACCAGATGGTGCCGATCACCGAGCTGGCCGGCGCGGCGTACTCGCCCGAGTTGCTGGAAATTATCGATGCATGTTTGAAGCTCGACCATCTGGCGCGGCCACAGACGGCATTCGAATTGCAGAAAGCATTGATGAAAGGCGTGGTTGAACGGGAGGCGCGCGGTATCGAGGCGGCGGAAATGGTGGACGACAGTTTCTCTGGCCGCTTGAAAAAAACACTCAATAAAAAGATTTTTTAATCGTGCGCTTTACGATCTTTCAAGACAGTCATATCGGTGGTCGCAAGTCCAACCAGGATCGGCTGGCCTATTCGTATTCCAAGGACGTACTGCTGCTGGTCATCGCCGACGGCATGGGCGGACATGCGCGTGGCGAAATCGCCGCCGAGCTGGCGGTGAGCACGATAACGCAACGCTTTCAGCAGGAGGCGCGCACCACGCTGCGGCGTCCGCGCGAATTTCTGGAGTCGGCCATTCACTCGGCCCACCGCGCCATCGTTGCCTTTGCCGATCAGCACGACATGCTCGAATGTCCGCGCACCACCATCGTTGCCTGCGTAGTGCAAAACGGCAAAGCCTGCTGGGCGCATTCGGGCGACTCAAGGCTCTACTGCGTACGCGCCGGCCGCGTTGCGGCAGCCACGGCGGATCATTCGCGTGTGCGGCAATTGATCGATGCCGGTGTCATCACCGAAGCGCAGGCGTTGGTGCATCCGGATCGCAACAAAATCTATAACTGCGTCGGCGGTGTGCTGCCCCCGACGGTAACGCATTCTGAAGAATGGGTGCTAAAAGTCGGCGACACAATCCTGCTTTCCACCGATGGCTTCTGGGGACCACTGGATGCCGACGCCATCGCGTCGCGCCTGCAACACGAAGCGATCCTCACGCTGGTGCCGACGTTACTGGAAGAAGCGGCGAAAATAGCCGGTGCTGAATCCGACAATCTTTCGGTCATCGGCCTCACCTGGGAGCGCCAGGAAGAAGAAGAACCGATTTCCTCGACCATCACGATGACGATGCCGATGGAAGGCTTCACCACCTCGTCGATGAACAGCACGCAGGAGCTGTCCGCGTTCAAGGACGATATTTCTGACGAAGAGATTCAGCGCGCGATTTCGGAAATTCAGGACGCGATCAAAAAAGCGCCGAAGTAGCGGCGCTTGTTTTTTTACCCACACGGAAAAATCATGCCCCGCTCATTCAACCGCACCGCCGATCAATTGCGTCCCGTCGTCATCACCCGCCACTACACCAAACATGCCGAAGGCTCGGTGCTCATCGCGATGGGCGACACCAAGGTGCTGTGTACCGCCAGCATCGAGGAGCGCGTGCCGCCGCATAAAAAAGGCTCGGGCGAAGGCTGGGTGACGGCTGAATACGGCATGCTGCCGCGCTCAACCAACACGCGCTCTGATCGCGAAGCTGCACGCGGCAAACAAAGCGGTCGCACGCAGGAGATTCAGCGTCTCATCGGTCGCTCGCTGCGTTGTGTGGTCGATCTCAAGAAACTCGGCGAGCGCCAGATCACGCTCGACTGCGATGTGCTGCAAGCCGACGGCGGCACCCGCTGTGCTTCGATCACCGGCGCGTTTGTGGCGCTGCACGATGCGGTCTCGGTGCTGATGAAAAAAGGCTTGCTCAAAGAAACGCCCATCACCGATTTCATCGCCGCGATTTCCGTCGGCATCGGTACGGAAGGGCCATTACTTGATCTCGATTACATCGAAGATTCGACCGGTGAGACCGACATGAATGTGGTGATGACCGGGGCGGGGAAATTTGTCGAGATTCAAGGAACGGCGGAAGGGGTGCCGTTTTCGCGCAGCGACATGGATGCGTTGGTTGGATTGGCAGAGAAAGGAATTTCGGCGTTGATTGGGGAGCAGAGGAAGGTGCTGGGTTGAATTGATGGTTTCAGGGTTTTGTGTTTCTTGGTTTTGTCAGCGGCTGGTCGAAATGTCATGGGCATTTGCCACTGAATAGCGAAATTTGATCTGCCCTTATTGGCACCTGCGCTTTGAATCGTTAGCGGTACGGCAAACGCTCGTTACAACGGGTAGCCCGCAAGTGAATGCGTGAAACACTAGTACTGGCGCGGCTTTCATGGCTTTTTA
>JANMPY010000320.1:0-5525 GCA_031370095.1 Betaproteobacteria bacterium | reverse complement strand
CGACCGGTGAGCATGGAGTTTCCAAGCGCGCTACCCGACAGCGGCAAGGCCGATAACCAGATTCTCGCGGTCGCGCTCGACCTGCAGCATCACAATCCGAAACGCAGCGTGGTGCTGGTGTCGAAAGACATCAACATGCGCAGTAAGGCGCGCGCCATCGGCGTGGCGGCGGAAGATTATTTTAACGACAAGGTGCTGGAGGATACCGATCTGCTCTACACCGGCATGCGCGAGTTGCCGAAAGATTTCTGGGACAAGCACGGCAAGGACATTGAGTCATGGCAGGAACACGGGCGTACGCTTTATCGCGTCAAGGGCCCGCTGGTGCCGACGTTGAGCGTGAACGAATTTGTGTATCAGGATGAAGACAAGCCGTTTTACGCGATCGTTGCCGCGCAGGAAGGCAAAACGGTTGTCCTGAAAACGCTCAAAGACTACACGCACCAGAAAAACAATATCTGGGGAATCGTTGCGCGCAATCGCGAGCAAAACTTTGCGCTCAATGTGTTGATGGATCCCGAAGTCGATTTTGTGACCTTGCTCGGACAGGCCGGTACCGGCAAGACCCTTCTCACGCTGGCAGCCGCACTGATGCAGACGCTGGAGCACAAGGTTTATTCCGAAATTATTATCACGCGTGTGACGGTACCGGTCGGTGAAGACATCGGCTTTTTGCCAGGCACCGAAGAGGAGAAAATGAATCCGTGGATGGGCGCACTGGAGGACAACCTCGATGTGCTCAACAGTACCGATGAAGAGGCGGGGGACTGGGGTCGTGCGGCGACGCGCGATTTGATTCGCTCGCGCATCAAGGTGAAGTCTCTTAATTTCATGCGCGGTCGCACATTCCTGAACAAGTTTTTGATCATCGACGAAGCGCAGAATCTCACGCCGAAGCAGATGAAAACCCTCATCACCCGTGCAGGGCCCGGCACCAAGGTCGTGTGCCTCGGCAACATCGCGCAGATCGATACGCCGTATCTCACCGAAGGCTCGTCGGGCTTAACGTATGTGGTGGATCGATTCAAGGGTTGGGAGCATTCCGGCCACATCACTTTGCAACGCGGCGAGCGCTCGCGCCTGGCCGACCACGCGGCGGAAATTTTGTAACAATGCGGTGCGTGTTGCCAGTGGTGTTGGTCACTACGCTGCTGGCGACGCCCCTATCGGTTCGCGCCGAGGCGGAACAAACCCGCAACACTGCCGATCCGCTGCCACCCACCGCGCTCGACTCGCCCGCACAAGCGGCTGCACGCAAACTTGCCGACAATACGCGCAACGGCGTGCAAGCACCACGACTGGCACCAGAAGCGAAAATACATCCTGACCTCATTACACGGCTTGAGGAAATCCGCGTGTATGGACGCAACGAGCCCGAAGATTTTGTCGGCCCAAAACTTTCGCCGCTGATGCAATTTCGCGCACGACTGAAAAACGATGTGCCATTGTCCCCCGCGAAAAAAGCGCAGCGCGCACTTTGCTTTATTGGCCTGTGCAGCAGTTATGGGCCCGAAGGCATTCCCCTCGGCGACAGTCCCGAGCGGCGTGCCGAGGCGCGTCTGGTTCAATCCACCGTGCAGTCGATGAGTGCGCCATATTGACGTTGCAAAAGGCACTCGTGCCAATGCCTGTCCACGATCAATGTCGAACGATTTACTTGGGTTAACATGCAGCATCCATTGAGCGCCGCCAGCAGCAGCAATACCAAAAAGGCGCAATCCCATTTTTCCACTTTTGCACTTGTTGCACTTTTGCCATCGAGAAAATGAAACGCGGTTTTTACACCATCATGGCGGCGCAGTTCTTTTCGTCGCTCGCAGACAATGCGCTGTTGATTGCGTCCATCGGCTTGCTGTTCCAGCTAGACGGCCCGATCTGGATGACTCCGCTGCTGAAATTTTTCTTTACCGTTTCCTACGTCGTGTTGGCACCTTTTGTCGGTCCCTTTGCGGATGCGTTTCCCAAAGGCAAAGTCATGTTGATCACCAACGGCATCAAAGTGATTGGCTGCGTGATGATGCTGTTTTACGAGGCCGTATCGTCGATCGGCATCGCACCTGACGTCGCCGTGATGCTGGCTTACGGAGTGGTTGGTCTTGGCGCGGCGGCCTATTCGCCCGCCAAATATGGCATTCTCACAGAGCTGTTGCCGCCGGAAAAATTAGTCGTCGCCAACGGCTGGATCGAAGGCCTGACCGTTGTATCGATCATCGTTGGCACCGTCGTTGGCGGCCAGCTATTAACCGCGCAGGTGTCACGCACCCTGCTCGGATTTGATTTTCCGCTGATTGATACGCCGGTGAACACGCCTGCCGAAGCGGCTATTTCGGTGATCATGTTTTTCTACGCAATCGCCGCCTTGTTTAACCTGTTCATTCCCGATACCGGCGCGCGCTACGCAAAACAGGAATCGCGGCCCATGAATTTGCTCAATCAGTTCGCCAATGCGTTCACGGTTCTATGGAACGACAAGCTGGGTCAAATTTCCCTGGCGGTGACGACACTATTTTGGGGTGCGGGCGCGACACTGCAATTCATTGTTTTGCGCTGGGCGGAAAAACACCTCGGTCTGCCACTGGAAAAAGCGACCCTGATTCAAGGCGTTTTTGCGATTGGCATTGCGGTTGGCGCGATCGCCGCCGCCCGCTTGATTCCGCTGAAAAAATCACTGCGCATCCTGCCCGTCGGCGTTGCAATGGGCCTGCTGGTGCTGCTCATGAATACCGTCTACTACATGCCGGTCGTCTATGCCTTGATTGTCTGCATCGGCGCGATGGCGGGCTTTTTTGTGGTGCCGATGAATGCGTTATTGCAACATCGCGGCCATGTCCTGCTGTCGGCCGGACATTCCATCGCCGTGCAGAATTTTAACGAAAACTTGTGCATCCTCTTCTTGCTGGCGTTGTACGCATGCATGCTGTCGTTCCGATTCAAGACCGACACCATCGTGGTTATTTTCGGGCTGTTCGTGGCGCTGTCGATGCTCGGCGTGATTGTCCGGCATCGTCTCAACCAGCGCAAATACGGCGATGCCGAACGTATTATCGGGATTGAAAAAGGTGAAACGCCGACGCACTTTGCGGATCGACCGCATTGAGCTGTGTGCGTCAACATCAAGCATTGGCGCGGCTTCCGGACTAAAATGTGCTGAAGAGGCGCGCCAGCGCTGGAGTTCGTCTTTCAGGCAATGCAACTACAACATCACCGGCGCATCCGGCTGCTCGTTCGCATGTGACCCGGTCGCCGGAAAATAAAAGGCAAGCTCGGCACTGATTTTTTGTATGCCGATGACGCTGCCGCTCTCGAAGTCACCTTTGCGAAAGTGGTGCTCAATCTCACGGCAAATCGCGTTCCAGCGTTCATCCCCGGCGTGCCGATGTATGCCACGGTCGGCGACAATTTCTACTTTGCGATCAGCAAGCAACAGATAAATCAGCACGCCATTGTTCTCCTCTGTATCCCATACGCGCAACAACGAAAAAACATCGATTGCACGCTGGCGTGCCATCACGCCAGCCCATAGCTGCCCGCTCGAGAGCTCGGCCTCAATGGCGAAGCGTACTTGCCCGCGATGTGATTTTTCACCGACGGCAACCGCGTGCGCAATTGCATCTAGCGTAGAAGCTGGAAATTGCCGATTGCGAATGATCGGCGACATCCAGACGTGACGAAGAAAGCGTTTTAGCCAGTTCATATTTGTCTAAAGCCTCACCAGTCGCCGGAAGCGCCGCCGCCGTCGAAGCCACCGCCCCCACCGCTAAAGCCGCCGCCACTGCCGCCACCGCCGCCACCGAATCCACCGCCGCCGGTTGTCCATCCACCACCGCGTCCACCGGTGAAATTCATGGCGCCCATGAACAACACAATAAAGAAAATAATTACGCCGGCAACAACCGGAAATAGCATCCCACCGGCCAACCACCAGGCCGCCGCGCCCACCGCGCCACCGGTCGCCGTTGCGCCGACGAATCTGCCCAGCAAGGAGCGTAGCAGCGGTCCCACGAACATGGCCGCGAAAATACCCAGCACCAAAAATGATTGGATATTGGTGCCGCCCTCCGCCGCAACTTTCTTTTGCGGTGGTGGCGGTAACGCCTCGCCTTGCAGCACGTCGATAATTTTCGCTACACCGTCGTCGATGCCACCGGCGAAATCATTTGCGCGAAATTTCGGCGCAACGATCTCCGCGATGATGCGTTTGGCCATCGCGTCTGTGAGCACGCCCTGCGTGCCGCGCCCGGTGAGTATTTGCAGCTTGCGATCATTCTTGGCAACCACAAACAGCACGCCATCATCGACACCCTTGCGCCCCAGCTTCCACGCGTCTGTCACACGCAGTGAATAATCAAAAATCGTCTCGGGCTGGGTGCTGCCAACGATAAGCACGGCAATCTGCGCGCCCTTTTTCGCCTCAAACTCTTTTAGTCGCGCCTCGATCCGGCTCTCGTCGGCTGCGGAGAGCGTAGCGGTAAGGTCGGTGACGCGTTTTTCCAGTTTGGGAATGGCGATGAAGTCGCCTTCGGCCGCATGAACCGTATGAGACGCGAGCGCCACCCACAACGCGACGAATGCGAGCAGCGCGCGGTAAAAAAATTTGGCCCCGGCCTCGGCCGGGGTGACAAATTTCATTCGCGTGTCGTCGATATTGCCAATGCCGTGCGCGATTTATTTCGCGGGCGCTGGTGCGGCTGGCGCAGGCTCTGCAGCGGGCTTCGCGCCAAAATCCACTTTCGGTGCTGTCGAGATTGCTTTTTCGTTTTCCACTGTGAATTGTGGCTTCACCGCGTAGCTGAACAGCATCGCCGTCAGATTGGTCGGGAATGATCTTGTGAGCACGTTGTACTGCTCAACCGAAGTCGTGAATCGATTGCGGGCGACCGTGATGCGGTTCTCGGTGCCTTCGAGCTGCGATTGGAGTTCGCGGAAATTGGCGTCCGATTTTAGTTGCGGATAATTTTCCGCCACCACCAGTAAACGCGACAACGCGCTCGACAGCTCGCCCTGCGCCTTCTGGAAATTTTTCAGTGTTTCCGGGTTGTTGACCACGTCCGCGCCGATGTTCATCTGGCCGACTTTGGCGCGCGCATTGGTTACGCCGAGAAACACATCCTTCTCCTGCTGCGCGTAGCCCTGCACGGTCGCGACCAGATTGGGAATCAAGTCCGAGCGACGCTGATATTGATTCAGCACCTCAGCCCAGGCTTTTTTAACGCCTTCGTCTTTCGCCTGAAAGTCGTTGTAGCCACATCCGGATAAAGTAAATATCGCGGTCAAGCCAAAAATCAGTGCCAATTTGCGCATGGTTGTCTCCTGAAAAAAGTCGGTCTTAAAAGTTGCTTTACCGTGGCTGGTAAATATGGCCGATTATGCCGATTGCAACTGCGTTTGCAAGCTGTTTTGCCAAAGTCACACTTTTGTTGCAGCCGTTGCCAAGGGTCTGGCCATTTCGCGCTTGGCAAAAACCATGTCTTCCCAGGCTTTCAGTTTCTCCGTCAGACTGCGCAGTAGATACGACGGATGGTAGG
>JANMPY010000296.1:0-2003 GCA_031370095.1 Betaproteobacteria bacterium | reverse complement strand
CGCCCAAGCGGAATTCCTGCCGCCAGTTGCGCGATGGCATCGGGGCTGGAGAGCCGCTTCATGCCCTCGGTGCCTTCAATCGGCCCGGGCACGATGCTGTTGCAGCGGATACCGTGCCTGCCCCATTCAAGCGCAAGATTTTTCATCATCATGTCGATGCCGGCCTTGGCTGCGGCCACGTGTACCTGATACGCGTAAGGCATGTACGCTTGGCCGGCCGAGATAAAAATAATTGAGCCACGGGTTTCCTTTAGATGGGAAAATGCGGCGCGGGACGCGTTGAACGAGCCCATCAAATCAATATCAATCACCGTCTTGAAACCATTCGCCGATAACTGCTCGGCGGGAACGAGAAAATTTCCCGCCGCACCGCAGATGAGCACATCGATTAGCCCCAGCTCGGTTTTTGTTTTTGCCAATGCCGCGTCCAGTGCGGCAATGTCGCGCACGTCTGCAACGGCGGTACAGACCCTGGCACCGAGCGCGCGCAACTCGACGCCGGCGTTGTCGAGCTTCTCCTGTGTACGACCACAGATCGCGATATTGGCGCCGACGGCTGCGAAATTTTTCGCGATGCCCAGATTGATGCCGCTGCCACCGCCGGTGATGAAAACGGTTTTGCCTTTGAAAAGCTGCGTGGAAAAATATTTGGTGATATTCATGTTGGTCCCTGATCGAAAAATGGAGGATACCCGCATTTTACGACCCGCTTGGTTGCGGCGAAATTTCCCGGCCCGCGCCTAAGGAATGCGTAAAGTTGCCGCAGGCCACGTAAAATACACTGATCGTCACCCCCGTTGCCAGCCCGTCGCCAATGTCTTCCGCTCCGCCACCCTCCTTTGATGAACGCATCCACGACATCGAAGCCGAATGTCGCCTGCGTACGACCAAAATTCGCCAGGTTGCACGGATGAAAGACGTGCTGCAATTGAACGACGTGCGGCTCGATGACGACCTTCACGCGCGCGCACCGGAAATTCGTGGCATCAATCAACTACAACTCGCGGCAGAAATACGCATGCGTGAAATTCTCGATGGCCATATGCTCGAGCTGCGCGCACAGCGCGACGTGCAGATGCTCGAACAGGCGCGCAGCCATTTTCTGCATCGCGAATGGAGCTGCCTGAAAGGCGTTTTTCCGATGCTGTATCGCGAAGCTGAAGTGGAATCTGAAAAAATCCTCAGTCGGCTTGAACGTGAAATGGACGTGCGACGCAAGCGGTCGCGATAAAAACTAATTCTTGCAAGTCAAAAACTTTTATGCATTCAGCCTGGTATTTTCTAAGCGGCGCAATCCTGTTCGAAGTCGCGGGCACCACCTGCATGAAGCTCTCGCGTGGCTTCACCGAGATTACGCCCAGCATCATGATGTTCGTTTTTTACGCCTGCGCGTTCGCGCTCAACACGGTCGCCGTCAAGACCATCGAGCTTAGTGTGGCCTACGCGATTTGGTCGGGCGTGGGCACCGCGCTCACCGGTGCGATTGGCATACTTTATTTCAAGGAGCCGGCAACCGCGATCAAGATGGTGTCGTTGACGCTGATTATTGTCGGTGTGATGGGGCTGCAGTCGGCCTCGGTGGCGAAATAGGGCCATCCCGTCTTTAACTGCAACACCAGCCAACACTGTTGCATAGACCTCATTTAGCGTAAGCCAGCCTGGAATTTCTTTGGGGCGGTCGTTGATGCATTGAACGATTTCATCAAGCTTGGACTGCGAGAACTTATCCAGATCGGCGCGACGCGACAAGAACTGCCGCAGGATGCCGCACTCCTGTTCATCCGCCCTATTTCGCCGTGTGCTGCGCGCGTTCGCTGGCGTTCATATGCACACCACAAACACCACTTCCCTCTGCTTTGCTCATCTCGACACCTCCCGTTACGCATAGTCTTTCGGTATTGCAGTGATTGTTGTACCCAACTTTATCGATAACCAAAGTCAATAACTGACGGGGCGTTTCGCGGCATTTTGGCTTAAGAGGCGCGCCAGTGCTTGAGTTTCAC
>JANMPY010000275.1:0-3116 GCA_031370095.1 Betaproteobacteria bacterium | reverse complement strand
TTGCGACGCATCTGCGCGATATGAGTCCGGAAGAAATTCAGCAGGCGATGGCCAAAGCGATGCCTTAATCATCAACCGATAACCTGATTTCACGGTAGCATTACGCGACACGTTTGAGAGGAGAATGCGATGAAATATCTGTGTCTGGTTTACCTCGACGAAAAAAAGCTCGACGAAGTGCCTGACGAAGACTGTGTTGAATTCGACACGAGCGTGCGCAACAACGGCCAGTGCATCGCCTCCGAGGCGCTCGAGTCGGTACACGCCGCCACCACGGTACGCGTCCGACACGGAAAAGTATCGGTGACCGACGGCCCGTTTGCCGAAACCAAGGAGCAGCTCGGCGGGTTTTACATGATCGAGGCGCGGGATTTAAACGAAGCAATTCAGATCGCGTCAAAAATCCCGCCAGCGCGGATTGGATGCGTCGAGGTGCGCCCGATCCGACCCATCCGCGACACCGTTGCTGAAGCCAAATTGCAGCAACGAATGCGGTGAGCGAAGTGAGCACGACCGCAACACACGATGAAGAATTTTAACCAGGGAGAATAGCGATGAGATACGTAGATGGATTTGTAGTGCCTGTCCCGACCAATAAACTGGCCGCCTACCGCCGCATGGCGCAGAAAGCCGGTAAGGTATGGATGGAACATGGCGCGCTCGAATATGTTGAATGCGTTGCCGATGATGTGAAACCGGGTAAACATACGTCGTTTCCACAAAGCGTAAAGCTGAAATCCGGCGAGACGGTGGTGTTCTCTTATATCGTCTACAAATCGCGCGCCCAGCGTGACCGCATCATGGCGCTTGTGATGAAGGATCCGCGCATTGCCGCCATGATAGATCCGAAGACGATGCCGTTCGACGCGAAGCGAATGTTTTGGGGAGGATTCAAGACGCTGATCCAGCTATGAGCAAGCTGGAGGGATCAAGCATGTAGTCGCGCAAAAAAAGCTCTCTTGATCTCGCCGAGTTGACGACGTATCAAGTGCGAGGTCGTTCTGCGCGTTAACTGGGCGGTTGTTGGACTCTGGTGTCACGACACTAGCATTGGCGGGCGTCTCAAGCCATAAAAGCCCGAAGAACCGCGCCAGTCAACGTCCTAACTGGCAAAGGGACGCAAGCGAAAGGAAACACGGCTGCTTGAAACGGCAATGACGCGCACGCGCGTGGTGTGGTAAAAAGAGGTTGGCAGGTGTCGCGACAACATTGCTTGCGAGGCAATGTGGGCGAATCTTTCCACCTTTACGGCGAGCCAGACCTTGAGACAAATATTGCGGATTTTTCTGACGTTTTCGGTTGCCGGACTCAGCTCGATGCTGTCGGGTTGCTCGGGCGGAGGCGGAGACGGCTCCACCGCTGCCGCGCCGCCGACCGCACTGTTGCCCTGCGCCGGCGGCGGCGCGGCGACGGTATCGGGCGCCGCCAACCTGTCATGGGATCCCGTCACCGCCGCCAATCTTTCCGGCTATCGCGTTTATTACGGCACAACACCAGCATCGTATTTTCAACAAGCAGGGCGGGGATTGGACACCGGAAATATCACCAGCTACGCCGCAACCGGATTAACCAGGGGCACGCGCTATTATTTTTCGGTCACCGCATACGATGCGGCAGGGTTGGAAAGCATTTATTCCAATGAGGTCTGCAAGGATATTTCGTAGAGGCAAGGGAATACCGGGGGAAAGTACCGTGAGCCGCGCGATAGCGGCATAACAACCGCTATGTCATCAAACCTCAAGCGGATCCACATCGATCACCCATTTCACTACGCGCGTTTCACGTTGCCGCACCAGCGGCAACCACGCCGTCAGAAATTGCTGCAACGCGCCGCGTGAGTCCGCCTGCACCATCAATTGCTGCCGCTCGTAACCCGCCTTCCGGGCGAGCGGTGCGGGCACTGGATCCCACACGTGCAGCGCGTCATTCGCGTCGACACAGGTGGCCTTGGCGGCCTCGACAACGTGCTGCATGAATGCGTTCAGCGCGTCAGCCGATCTGGCTTCGGCGCGCAGCAGCGCCAAAAACGTGAATGGCGGCAGCTTGGCCAACTTTCGCTCACGCATCGCCATCTCCGCAAAGCGCGCATGATCCTGTGCGGCGACGGCTTGATACAGCGGATGCGTGGCGAAGCGCGTTTGGATCAGCACGCGGCCAGGCAAATCCGCACGACCGGCGCGACCAGCAACCTGGCATAACTGCGCGACCATCCGCTCGGCCGCACGAAAATCAGCGGAGAACATCGCGCCATCCGCGTTGACCACGCCGACCAGCGTGATTCTGGGGAAATCGTGTCCCTTGGCGAGCATTTGTGTGCCGATGAGCACATCGATTTCGCCTGCGGCGGCGGCATCAAATATTTTTTCCGCTGCGCCGCGTTTACGGGTTGAGTCGCGATCAACGCGGGCGATGCGCGCGGTCGGTAATTTTTGCCGCAATGCCGCCTCAATCCGCTCGGTGCCCTGGCCGGCCGGCACCAGCTCATGACTGCCACAGGATTCACACGCGACCGGCACTTTGGACTGGTAGCCGCAATGGTGGCATTTCAGACGACGGTCTTTTTGATGGAACACCAGTCGCGCGCTGCAACGTTTGCATTCCGGCATCGCGGCGCATTGTGCGCACACCAGCGCCGGTGAAAAACCGCGACGATTGATGAACACCAGTGCCTGCTCGCGCCGTTGCACCGTTTCTTCAATCGCCTTGATCAATCTCGCCGAGAGACCGTCTTCGGCGCGCTCAATATTCAAGTCGATGAAATCGATGGCGGGCATCAGCGCGTTCGGTGCGGCGCGTTTGGTCAACGCGATTTGCGTAAAGCGGCCGCGTGCGACGTTTTGAATGCTCTCCAGCGATGGCGTCGCTGACCCCAGCACGACCACGCAGCTTTCCTGCTGCGCGCGAAAGATCGCGACATCGCGCGCCGAGTAGCGAAAGCCTTCCTGCTGCTTGAACGATTGATCGTGCTCTTCATCGATGATGATGATGCCGAGTTGCGGCATCGGCGTGAATACCGCGAGCCTGGTGCCGATAACGATGTCGGCAGCACCCGATTGCGCATCCAGATAGCCGGCCATGCGCGGGACGGCGGCCATTGCACTATTTTGCTGAATGAC
>JANMPY010000259.1:0-1867 GCA_031370095.1 Betaproteobacteria bacterium | reverse complement strand
GAGCAACGCGGCAATCGCGAACAGCGCGGGCAGCAAGTAGCTCCGCAGCCAGCGCCACCGCAAGTCAATGCACCGCCACCCGTCGCGCCACCGCAAGTTGCTCCACCCGCACCAACGGCGCAGCCGCCTGAGCAACGTGGTCGGACTGAGCAACGCGGCAATCGTGACCAGCGCGGGCAACCCGCCGCATCCCCGCCGCAACCGCAATCCGTGCCACGCGCCGACCCGCGTGATCAAGAGCCCAAACCCGCAGCGGCAAAGCCAAAAGACAAGAAAAAAGACAGCGACGAGCAAAAGCGCGACGAAGAAAACCGCAAGGAAAAATAACCGCGCGACCCGCGTCGGGTCATGCACAAACGGCGAGTACCGCTACCAAGCGGTACTCGCTTTTTATTGTTCGCGCGGCTTTGTTTGCCGCCGCTCTGAATGTCCCTTAGAATCTGCATTAATCTAGCGAGCGCGTATGTTGGCGCACGACCATTATCGCGCCCGCAAAAACAAATCGATAATCAAAGCAATTTCGTCACCCACGAACGGCAAACATGCAGCCCCACCCACCGTCGGCCAGCCGCGCCAGCCACGCGACGCTAGATGAATTTCAGCTTCCCGAAGAGACTGCCACGCGCCGCCTGCGGGAGCGCTATATCGCCGCCCGCTTTGTGCAATTTCCGCAGCCAACTCATGCATTAAACAATACGTCTAGCGTGATGCGCTGGGCGCGACAACTGCTGGATGACGACCATCCGCGTCTGGCCGCAGAATTAGTGCAATTGGCACTTGAAGAAAACCGTTCGCAGCGTGCGTTGTGGCTGTGTCTGATCGAGCTGGCCTTTTTGGGTAACGATCCGGCAACGTTCAGCGAATTGAGTGACGCCTTCCGGCGACGTTTTCCGACGACCGATGCGTTACCGGTCATCGACACCATGGGCAAAAAATTGTTGCCGCATGATCCGCGCTTTGTACACGCGGTGAGCCCGGTGATTTTGCCCGACTGGAGCACGCCCGAATCCGGCTCGCGTGATGAAGTTCGCCAGCGAAAACTGCACCTCGCACTCATCGATGCGATGGCGTTTCATCAGACGCGATAGCTGCCACGCCAGGTCGCCATGTCATCGCCACCCACCGACACCAATCAAGCCGGACTGCGCTTCACCCGCTATCACTCGGGCATGGCGGACAAGCACATGACACTTGAGTTGGGCTTGGACAAGCGCAACGTAATCGAATCGTCGCAAAAAATTTCGAAGGCGCTACGCGAGTTCGAAGAATTTTCCAGACAGGATCGCGAACGTTTTCTCGAAGGTGGTTTAACGCAAACCGGCGGCGATCAGGCCGTGAGCGAATGGATTGCGACGCGCTACGATCATCTGGCACGCATGGCGCGCGAAGTGGTGCCGCATGAGCAGTCGACGCTGGCTGAGGGAAATGTGCACATGGTACCCGCGTGGGCGTTGGCGATTTTATTGACCGGGCACGCCAGCAAATGGCGAAAAATTGCCGGTCTGCGTACCGATGTGGCCGCGCGTGGCAAGCTGCACAAACTTTTCGTCGGTGCCTATTTGGCGCGGGTCGATGGTTGCATCCTCGACGTGATGGTGGATCGCAGAAGCATGGAGACGACCATCGAGGCGCTGTACGTGCGTGCCTTGTTGCTGGAGCGTTTCGCGAGTGGCAATCTGCCACCACGACGGCTCGAAATCCTCGATAGCTGGCTGCTCGCGTGGATGGGCGCGCTGTGGTTGAGTCGTGAGCCGATTGCCGATGGGCCGTCACTCGCCGTGGTCACGCACAACGCGAACTTGGGTCTGACGCGGTTCGTGCCGGGCGAGCGCGCGGATTTTTTTCTGGGGCTGCGACCGCTGCAGCG
>JANMPY010000173.1:0-1884 GCA_031370095.1 Betaproteobacteria bacterium | reverse complement strand
AATAGCGACGCGCCGCAATCGCTACGCGTGTTGGACAGGAGCGATTTATTCGCCATGTTGGCACTGCTGCGTCACGGCAATAGCCGCAGCTGGCAGGAAATCTGGACTGACGCTTACGATCAAACCAAATCCATTTCGCTGGAGGCGACCGGGCCCGCAGGCCGCGAATTTTTGGTACACATCGCGCCATCATTTTCGGCGCGCGGGATCCGCACCGGCTCAATCGTGACGCTGGTGGATGTGTCGCCGTTGCGCGAATCGGAGCGTCGCCGCGACGAAGCCTTGCGCTTTCTTTCGCACGATATGCGTTCGCCACAGGCCTCGATCCTCACCCTGCTGGAAATGCAACGCGAAGAGCCGGGGTCGATGCCGGTCGAGAAGCTGGTGGAACGCATCGGCAAGTATTCGCGGCGTACGTTAAATCTTGCCGATGATTTTCTGCGACTGGCAAAAGCTGAGCGCGCACGTGCGCAGGATTTTGCGCTGCTGGAGTTGCACGAAGTGATGCGCGACGCCGCCGAGGAAGCGTGGTCGCTGGCGTCGACCAAGAAAATAACCATCACCGTCGACGGTGAAGAACACGATGCCTGGGTGATGGGAGATCGTGATTTGCTGGCACGCGCGCTGATCAACCTGCTCTCAAACGCCATCAAGTACAGCCCGCCACAGACGAAAGTGACGCTTGGCCTTAAGCGCGATGGCAGCAATTGGGTACTTAATGTGACCGACCAGGGCTACGGCATCGCGGACGCTGACATGTCGAAGTTGTTCACGCGTTTTACGCGCTTGAAAAACGAAGGGCAGCCGGAGGAAGACGGCATCGGCCTAGGTCTGGTATTCGTCAAAACGGTTGTTGAGCGACATCACGGCTCGATCAAGGTAAGCAGCAAGCCTGCGCATCGCGAGAACGATGCATTCGTCGGTGAACACGGCACAACTTTCGCCTTGATCATCCCGGTCGCGGCGTCACCCGAGGAATAACGCGACCTGTGGCGGGCGGAAATTATCGCTGTGGCGCTGCCTGAAACAAATAAATACCTTCGGCATTGACTGAGCGTGTTGCCCGTCCGGCGCGCCACAAAAAATGCAAATGTGCGATCGCCTCGCCGATGGCGAACACCAGCTGATGCTCATCAAGCGGGCGGTGAAACAACACCGACAATATTTCCGCCGCATGTTTCGGCGTCTCGATGGCTGTTTCCAATTCGGCAAGCCTTAGCGCGTGATGCTCACGGAGCATGGCCAGCCGCTCGTGCAGCCCTGAAAAAACGCGGTCGTGCGATGGCAATATCAACGTGTCTTTAGGCAGCGGCTCGAACTTATGCATGCTGTCGAGAAATAATTTAAGCGGATTCGCCTCCGGCTGATTGCCCCACACACTGACGTTGGTAGTGATGCGCGGCAACACCTGATCGCCCGAAATCAGAATATGGTCGTCGGCCGAATACAGCGTCGCGTGCTCCGGCGCGTGCCCAAACGCCGTGATCACGCGCCAGTCGCGCGCGCCGATGCGGATGACATCGTTTTCCATGATGCGGAAATATTGTTTCGGCAGCGTCGGCACACCGCGCTTGTAGGCTGCCGTGCGGGTTTGTTGCGCCTCGGCAAAATCCGGGCGCGCCATGGCCAGGCCGTGCGCGAGGAATAGCCGCGCGGAATTATCTCGATCAAATCCGGCGACGTCCTCAGCTGCTGCGTGCGCGGATAAATATTCCGATGTCGTCATCCACACCGGTGCGCCGGTTTTTTCGTGCAGCCAGGATGCGCAGCCGACGTGGTCGGGGTGATAGTGGGTGACAATGATGCGCTTGACGGGTTTACCGCCCATCACGCCTGCGAAATGCTTTTCCCATAGATCGTGCGTGGCCGCAACGCCATAGCCGG
>JANMPY010000161.1:0-4119 GCA_031370095.1 Betaproteobacteria bacterium | reverse complement strand
TTCAACATCACGTTCGCACCTTCGCCCGCGAACGCGCGCGCAATGCCTAAACCGATACCGCTGGTGGAGCCTGTAACGACGACTGATTTGCCGCTGAATTGTTTGCTCATGCCGATTCCCCCAAAGTTGGTCTTAACATTTCAATGTGTGGAATGCCATCTTCAATATACATATCCGACGCGGTCTTGAAGCCAAAGCCTTGATAAAACTTTTCGAGCCGTTGTTGCGCACCGATCCGATTCGGCTGCGCGGGATAGAGGCTCTCGTGCCGTCGCACTGCCTCGGCCATCAACACTTTGCCGTAACCGTTGCGCCGAAACAGCAGTGGTGTCACAACTCGGCCAATCGACGGCTCGGCGAATTTGATACCCGCATCGACGATGCGGCAATAGGCCGCGAGCTCGCGCCTGCCACCCGCTGTTTGCCACCCCAGCAAATGCCAAGAATGAATATCCGCTCCATCATTGTCCTGAAACGGGCAATTCTGCTCCATCACGAACACATCAACCCGCGCAGTCGATACGGCATACCAGTCGCGGATGGGGAGATCGTCGAAGCGGGCGAATTGCCAATCAAGCATTTTCATTCGCTCCGGCAAACGCTACTTTGCCTTGGCCAGGTGCAACCAAGTCTCCACCACTGAATCCGGATTCAGCGACATCGACTCGATGCCTTCTTTCATCAGCCATTCCGCCAGATCCGGAAAATCGCTCGGGCCCTGGCCGCAAATACCAACGTATTTTTTTTCTTTGCGGCATGCCTGAATCGCCATGCTGAGCATGCGTTTGACGGCGGGGTCGCGTTCGTCGAATGAATCCATCACCAAACCTGAATCGCGGTCAAGTGCCAACGTCAATTGCGTCATGTCATTGGAGCCGATTGAAAATCCGTCAAAGCGTTTCAGGAATTCTTCGGCAAGAATGGCGTTGGATGGAATTTCGCACATCATCACGATGCGTAGATTATTTTTGCCACGCTCAAGGCCAAAGTTTTTCATGATGTCGAGAACGGCATCGGCCTCTTTCAGCGTCCGAACAAACGGCACCATCAATTCGACGTTGGTGAGACCCATCGTGTCGCGCACCATTTGCATGGCTTCGCATTCGAGCTTGAAGCAATCGCGAAACGAACTTGCGATATAACGCGAAGCGCCCCTGAAACCGATCATCGGATTTTCTTCCGTCGGCTCGTAACGCGGGCCGCCGATCAGATTGCGGTACTCGTTGGATTTAAAATCAGAAAGACGAACGATGACTTTTTTTGGCCAGAATGCCGCTGCGATCGTGGCGACGCCCTCCACCATTTTCTTTATATAAAAATCGACAGGATTGTCGTAGCCGCGCGCGCGCTTGGCGACTTGCTCCTTCAAATCCATCGGCAAACGTTCGTATTCGAGACAGGCCTTGGGATGGATGCCAATGGTGTTGGAAATAATAAATTCCAGCCGCGCCAGGCCGACACCATCATTGGGCAATTGCGCAAAATCAAATGCCAGCTCCGGATTGCCGACGTTCATGGAAATCTTCACGGGAATTTCCGGCATGTTGTCTAGCGCAATCGTCTGCACTTCAAAGCCCACCTTGCCACGATAAATATTGCCGGTGTCGCCCTCACAGCAACTCACCGTGAGATCCTCGCCTTCGGTGACGACCTCGGTTGCGTTCTCGCAGCCAACCACGGCCGGAACGCCGAGCTCACGGGCGATGATGGCAGCGTGACAGGTACGACCGCCGCGATTGGTGACAATCGCCGCTGCGCGTTTCATGACCGGCTCCCAGTTGGGATCGGTCATGTCGGTGACGATGACGTCGCCGTCTTTGAAGAGACCAATCTCTGCGACATCCTTGATCACGCGTGCGGGACCTGCGCCGACCTTGCTGCCGATGGCACGGCCTTCGGCGATCTTGTTGCCTTCGGCCGTCATCCGATAGCGCGTCAGCGAACCGGTTTTCGATTCCTGCGATTTCACCGTTTCGGGGCGCGCCTGCAAAATGTACAGCTTGCCGTCGCCGCCGTTCGCATTGCCTTCTTTGCCCCACTCGATGTCCATCGGGCAGCCGTAGTGCGCCTCAATCGCCACGGCGTACCTGGCGAGTTCCTCGACTTCTGCGTCGGTGAGTGAAAAACGTTCACGCTCGGCCGGTGCAACTGCTCTCGTTTCAACCGACTTGCCCGCCGAGGCCGTGGAGCCAAAAATCATTTTCTCGGCTTTGGTGCCGAGACTGCGGCGCAGCACCGCAGGCTTGGCGTTTTTCAGGCACAGCTTCGAGACATAAAATTCATCGGGATTAACGGCACCCTGCACCACCATTTCACCCAAGCCGTAGCTGGAGGTGATGAGCACCACATCGCGAAAACCGGATTCGGTGTCGAGCGTGAACATCACACCCGCCGCGCCCGTGTCAGCGCGCACCATGCGTTGCACGCCGGCACTTAACGCGACCTCGGCATGCGCGAAACCCTTATGGACGCGGTAGGAAATAGCGCGGTCATTGTAGAGCGACGCGAACACCTGCCTGATCGCGTCGAGCACGTTGTCGATACCTTTGATGTTCAGATACGTTTCCTGCTGGCCGGCGAATGACGCATCGGGCAAATCTTCGGCGGTGGCAGATGAGCGCACCGCGAACGACGCGTCAGAATCGCTCTTGGTAAGGTCGGCATAGGCGTCGCGAATTTGTTTCTCAAGCGCAGGCTGCAATGGCGCGGTGGCGATGAGCGCACGTACCATTGCGCCGGTTTTGGCAAGGGCGGCGAGATCGTCGACGTTTAGCGCCGCGACGGCCTCGTTGATTTTTGCGGTGATCCCGTTGTGATTCAAGAAATCGCGAAATGCCTCGGCCGTCGTCGCGAACCCACCGGGCACCCGTACACCTGCTTTGGCTAGCTGACTGATCAACTCTCCAAGTGAGGAATTTTTCCCGCCGACCGTGGCGACATCGTCTTTGCGGAGCGCGGATAAAGGTAAAACCAGAGGTAAAACCAAAGGCAGGGCAGATGGGCTGGACATGGCGTCGAAAGAGGAGTTGGAAGAAGCGAGTCGGAAAATGGTGCAGTGCAGAATAAGGATAGAATTATAGCTGACCTGTCTTACCATTTATCCCACCCATCCTGCAAAGCCGAACCCCGCAGCGCGGGTACAAATATCGCCGAGACCATCCATGCCCACCCGACGCACCGCCTTTTTCATTTCAGACCGCACCGGCATTACCGTGGAAATGCTTGGCAATTCCTTGCTAACCCAATTCGATGTCGTCGAATTTCACCGCATTACACTACCTTTTATTGACAGCCTGGATAAAGCGCAGGACGCCCTCAACCAAATCAAGACGGCGCACGTGGAATCCGGGATGCGACCGCTGGTTTTCACCTCCCTGACGGCGGAAGACCTGCGCGGAGAGATTGCCAAGGCGGATGCGATGGTGCTGGATATGTTTGAGCGTTTCATCGTACCGATGGAGACCGAACTCAAGGTCAAATCGGCACACGCGGTCGGTCGCAGCCACTCGGCGGGAAATTTTGCGGACTACAACCAGCGTATCGAGGCGGTGAATTACACGATGGCGCATGACGACGGCGTGACCAATCGCAACCTTGACCAGGCGGATCTTATTCTGGTCGGCGTTTCGCGCAGCGGCAAAACCCCAACGTGCCTCTATCTCGCGCTGCAATTTGGCATCAAGGCCGCCAACTATCCCTTGATCCCCGAAGATCTTGAAAAACTAAAGCTGCCGCCCGCATTGGCATCACTTAAACATAAAGTCTAAAAGCTCACCATCATGCCTGATTCATCGGCCGCACTCAGGTAAATGGTGCCGCCCTGGCGGTGCGGGTCATTCGGCGTGCCTGCGTTGAAAATCTGTGCCTTGTTCGGGTCGATCAGTTTGGCGCGCGACGCCAGATAGGCATCGTCCAGCATCTGCCCAACCGTGATTTCCATACTGGAGCGCTCGGACACATAGCGGTACACATCGGCAAATGCGAGCTTCATGGCTTCAATTTGCAAATGCTGCGAATCCACTCCGTCAACGGCAAGCCCTGCGAGGTCAAACTGGTCGAGAATTCCAAGCGCAATCAAGGCGGCAATGCCCTGGCCATTGGGTGGGATTTCATGCAGCG
>JANMPY010000158.1:0-2897 GCA_031370095.1 Betaproteobacteria bacterium | reverse complement strand
TTTTCACTGCGCCCAAACTTTCTTCAGGAGCCGCATGCGATCCACGGCTTTGGCTGGCAACGGGGCTGGAAAGTGGTGAAGCGCAACGCAGATTCGGCCGAGCTGAATTTACAACACCTGCCAGACATCGACTGGCCGTTCGCATGCGAGGCGACCCAAGTCGTGCGCCTCTCTGCGAATGCACTTCACTTAGGCATTAGCGTTAAAAATAAAGACACGCGAGCGATGCCAGCGGGCTTGGGTTTTCATCCTTATTTTCCGTTGACGTCGGACACGCATTTGCAAACCGAATGGCGCGGCATGTGGCAGATGGGCAGCGATTCACTGCCGACCACGCTGTCGCCAGTGCCAACTGAGGCCGACTTCAGTCAACTGCGACCGGTGAGCAATTGGAAAGTGGATCACTGTTTCACCGGCTGGAGTCGCCGCGCCGTGCTTGACTATCCGACCCATCGCATGCAGCTCGACGCGTCCGAGGCGTGTCGGCAGATCGTCGTGTTCGCGCCGAACGATGGCCGCAACTTTATCGCGCTGGAGCCCGCCACCAATATCAACAATGCATTCGCACTCGCCGCGCGCGGCGTCGCAGATACCGGCATGCGGATGCTGGCCACCAATGAGACGTTCGAAATTTCGATGACGATGTCGCTTTCGGGTCGCGCCGCCATGAAAGCGGCGGATGCTTGAAATTGGCGATGTGCGATTGGCGCTCGATGCGAAGGCGGCGTTGGCCGAGTGCCCGCTTTGGAGTGTCAGCGAGCAAAAATTATACTGGGTGGATATTTCCGGCCGCGCGATCAATCGATTCGACCCGATGAGCGGCGAGAACGAACGTTGGCCAATGCCCTGTGAGCCGGGATGTATTGCGCTGGCCGCGAGCGGTGGATTGGTGGCGGCGCTGCGTGATGGGTTTTACCGCTTCACGCCTTCTGACGAGCGACTGGAAAAAATCGCAGACGCGCCTTACGACACGCGCCAGATGCGCTTCAACGATGGCCGCTGCGACGCAGCCGGACGGTTCTGGGCTGGCGCCATGTTCGAGCCGCGCACGGCGCCACTGGCGAGCGTCTACTGCCTCGAGCGCGGCAAGCTGCGAAATGGTTGGGGGCCGCAGGAAAATCACGGTGTGAAGGTGAGCAACGGCATGGCGTTCACAGCGGACGGTCGTCACGTATTTCAATCTGATACACCGAATCACGTCATCTATCAGTTTGCGTTCGACGTGAAGGCGGGAACCGTTGGCGAGCGCCGCGAATTCGCCCGCCGCCCGGACAATCGCAACGATGCGAACTACGGCGGGCGTCCCGACGGCGCGGCAATCGACAGTGAGGGAAATTACTGGAGCGCGCAGTACGAAGGCGGCTGCGTTTTGCGCTACTCCATGCAAGGCGAAATTACCGGCATCATTCATGTGCCGTCGAAACGCGTCACGATGGTGACCTTCGGCGGCGCGGATTTGCGCACGCTCTACATCACCACCGCGCGCGACGGTGCGACGACAAGTGAGCTTGTGGCGGATGCTCATGCGGGTGGAATTTTTGCGTGTGAGTTGGATGTGCCGGGACGTGCGGAGCCGTTGTATCTTGACTAAGGCATGCTGCTGCCAACAGGTTTCGGCTCGCAATGAAAAGACGCAGATCGCCATTTGGCGCGGTGTTTAGAGCACAAATGACTGAAGAAGCTTACCGAATGGCGATCTACGATTTTGAATCTCACTTAATGATCCGGCATATAGATATTTTCAATGCTGTTTGCGTAATCGCCCCCTCTCCCTTGATCCCTCTCCCACGAGGGGAGAGGGAGGTTCAAGCCCCTCGCCCTTGATGGGAGAGGGGTTGGGGAGAGGGTGTTCGTGGAGAATTCGCTATATTTAATTGCCGCATCAACAAACTACTGGCCCGCCCGAAACGAAAGAAACCGCGATGAACACGATAACAACTTATCCCAGTCTTGAAGACCGCGTGGTGTTCGTCTCCGGTGGCGCTTCCGGTATCGGCGCGTCGCTGGTTGAACACTTCGCGCAGCAAGGCGCGCGCGTGGCGTTTTGCGATATCGATGCCGCAGCGAGTGCGGCGCTGATCGCAAAACTTTCCGCAACTTGCAAACACGCGCCGCGTTTCGGCGTTTGCGATGTCACCCACATTCAGGCGTACCAGTCGCATCTGCGCGAGGTCGAAGCCGAGTCGGGCGCCATCCGCGTGCTCGTCAACAATGCCGGTAACGATGCGCGCCACACGCTCGCCGAGCTCACGCCCGACTATTGGGATCATTGTCAGGCGCTCAATTTGAAGCATCAGGTATTTGCGATTCAGCAGGTGGCGCCGGGCATGGCAGCGGCGGGAGGCGGCTCGATTATCAATTTGGGGTCGGTATCGTGGATGCGAGGCCGCGCCAATCTGGTCGGCTACACTACGGCGAAGGCCGCCATATCCGGCCTCTCGCGCACGCTCGCGCGTGAACTCGGCGAGAAAAATATCCGTGTGAATACATTGGTGCCCGGCGCGATTGCCACCGAGCGACAAGAGGCGCTGTGGCGTAACGCTGATGAAGACAAAAAATTCATCGAGTTGCAGTGCCTCAAGTTCCGGCTTGATGCGTCGCACGTTGCGCGCACTGCGTTGTTTCTTGCGGCGGATGATTCGAATGGCATCACGGGCCAGAACATTATTGTTGACGCCGGGTTGGCGCAGGTATCGGTGGCGGGGTAGGTTTTGATTGGCGTGGTCGTCGCATTTGCACTGTTTAATTTCTACGACGTGAATTGAGGAAAAAATGAAAAAACTATTCGCGCTACTCGTGTCATGTTCCATATCAGCAGCATTCGCGCAGCCGTTCCCCACCAAGCCAATCACGGTGATCGTACCCTTCGGCCCGGGTGGGACAACTGATTTGATGGC
>JANMPY010000330.1:0-1500 GCA_031370095.1 Betaproteobacteria bacterium | reverse complement strand
CATCACCATCGACAGCAACACCTCGACCAACGATTCGCTGATCCTGATCGCGACCGGCAAAGCGGGCAATCCGCCAATCAATGGCGAGAACACGGCCGAATATGTAAAGCTGCAGCTCGCGGTAAATGATGTCGCGGTTGCACTCGCGCAGGCAATCGTGCGCGACGGCGAGGGCGCGACAAAGTTCATGACCGTGAAAGTTCAGGATGGAAAAACCCACGCCGAATGTATGAAAATCGCCAAGGCGATTGCCAATTCTCCGCTGGTAAAAACAGCATTTTTTGCCAGCGACCCGAATCTCGGTCGCATTCTCGCCGCCATCGGTTACGCAGGCGTGGATGATCTCGATACCGATCTCATCAAGCTGTATTTGGGCGATGTGCTGGTGGCGGAGCGCGGCGGACGCGCGGCGAGCTATCGCGAGGAATTGGGCTCAGCCGTCATGAAAGAAAGCGAGATTCTGGTGCGCGTGGAGCTGGGTCGTGGAGCACAATCAGCGACCGTGTGGACCTGTGATTTCTCCTATGACTACGTGAAGATCAACGCGGATTATCGTTCCTGATGTTTTCCAAACTTGATCGCGTGCTGGCGCGCGTTGAAGCACTGTTGGCGCGCGTGGAGCTTCATCTTCCCGCAGGTAAAGGTGAGCCTGATTGGAAAAAATTCATTGCCTATCGCTGGCGTCGTGAGCAGACGATACTCGGTCGACGCGGCGTGCTGGCGGGTGTGGCGCATCCGCACGTGATTCGCTTTGCGGATCTCAAAGACATCGAAGAGCAAAAATCGCGCATCGAAAAAAATACCCGCCAATTTGTAATGGGGCGAGCCGCCAATAACGTGCTGCTCACCGGCGCGCGTGGCACCGGCAAGTCCTCGCTCGTTAAAGCAGCACTTCAGGAATTCGCCAAACAAGGTCTGCGCCTGATTGAAGTGGATCGCGCGGACATGGTTGATCTCCCTGACATCGCCGATTTGATTGCGGGCAGGCCCGAGCGCTTCATTATTTTCAGCGACGATTTATCGTTTGAAGCCAACGACCCCGGCTATAAAGCCCTGAAGTCGGTGCTCGATGGCGGCATCTCCTCGACCAACGACAATCTGCTCGTTTACGCGACCAGCAATCGCCGCCATCTGATGCCGGAAAAGATGAGCGAGAATCTCGACAGCAAACATACCGAGGATGGCGAAATTCATCCAGGTGAAACCACCGAAGAAAAAATTTCTCTCTCTGAACGATTCGGTTTATGGCTGTCGTTCTATCCGTTTGATCAGCAGGAATATCTGGATATTGTCACGTACTGGGTGTCGGTGCTTGGAGGCAGCCGCGTGACGGCGGGTGCCTTACCCGCCGAGGTAAAAGCCGCCGCCTTGTTGTGGGCGCTGGAACGCGGCTCACGCAGTGGTCGTGTCGCGTATCAGTTCGCACGCGATTGGGCGGGCGCGCACGCAGCGGACAAAAAACGCGCGGTGCAGTCGTCGCGCAAGAAATGACCGAAAAAA
>JANMPY010000150.1:0-3072 GCA_031370095.1 Betaproteobacteria bacterium | reverse complement strand
CAGGCCGTCGCGCCGTCGGCGTCGTAGTCGGCGACGATCAGCAAGCGTTTGCGCGCCTCAATCGCATCGGCGAGCAGGGTAGCGGCATCCTGCACCGACGCGAGCTGCGCTGGAGAGAGCAGTGCAGCCAAATTGTGATTCAAATCAGATTGCACGTTGATGCCGCGCGCTGCGTAAATGCGTGCCATGCGTGGATCGACGTTGGCGGCAATCAAGGCGCTGAAGGCTGCGGGGTCGCGTTCCCGGGTAACGATTTCAGGCAAGGCAATATTCCACAAATGGGCGCGGTGTTTCGGTCAGGTTTTTCCACCAGCCGGAAGATCCGCGAAATGATTGCGCCTGGATCGATACGACAAGCGAATCGTCGGCGCGTGGCAGCGTGAGAACGACCTCGTCGATTACGCCGGATCGAAGCGCCGCCAGCAGCGGCGTAAAAATCTCAGCGTCCAATTGATGCGCGGTGTCACGCCAAGCATCGACATCGCCACGCGCATGCAAAACGTCGAGCGAGTCGATCATCAGCACGGTGTGGTGAGCGGGCGATGCGGTATCTGCGAGCATCAAATCAGCGGGTGGTGCGAAACGCGCTCCTGCCCATTTCGCGAGTCCCTTGGCGAGGGGTGTATCGCCATACACCGCGCCAATGCTTGGCTTCAGGCTGATTGGCGGGGCAGGGTGACCACCTTCCCCCCAGAACCAGACGCCGTTAATGGTCATTTTTGCCGATGCCTCTCGTGCTGCATTTACGGTGTGCGCATGCAGCAGCATTTGAGTTTCATTCTGAATCGCTTTCCAGGATATTTTGCCGCGCGATCGAGGTAATTTTTCCATTAAGGCACCACGTTGCGCGTGGGAAACTGGTGTTGTTTGCGGAAGCTCTTCCACGCGACAAGAGACGTACCAGCATCCGGATGCACCGCGAGAAAAAAATAAATCACGATCCGCAAAGTTTTCATTTAACGCGCCAACCAATTGCGTAGCCTCAGCAGCCGTAATGTCAAGATGCGACGCAGGAAACAATTTCAGTGCATCCCGGTCGGCCTGCAAATGCACCGGTTCCGCGAACATCCAGCCGCGCGTGTCAGCTTCAAAGCCATCGCCGATTAGGGAACAGGGGGCAATGGCATCGACCGCGCCAAAGGCTGCCAGCAAAACATTGGGCCACTCGCCGCTGACATGTGAAGCACCGCGCGCCAGCAGCGTCTCTATCGCCAACAAACGCGGCGGCGCAGAATCGGCGAACCAGTCTGGCGAAACAAGCAGGGAAGGGAGGAATACGTCGAATTTCATAGCGGGAGATGCGTTGAAAGTAGTTTATCATCGACTCACGCCATTCTCTCGATCCACATCATCTTGCAACCGCTCCCACTGTTCATCGGTCTGCGCTACACGCGCGCCAAACGCCAAAACCATTTTATTTCATTCATTTCGCTGGCATCCATGCTGGGGATCGCGCTTGGCATTGCCGCACTGATCACGGTGATGTCGGTGATGAATGGATTTCAAAAAGAAGTGCGCGCGAAAATTTTGGGTGTCTCATCGCACGTGCAGGTCATGGGTTTCGAGAATGGGCTCGATCAATGGCGAACCGTGCGTGAAGTCGCCATGAAAAATCCGCAGGTCATCGGCACCGCACCGTTTGTGAATGGTCAAGGCTTGCTTAGCTACGCGTCGAGCGTACGTGGCGCGGTGGTGCGTGGCATCATCCCGTCTGATGAAAATTCAGTCGCCGATCTTGGCCGCGACATGAAAGTCGGGCAGATTACCTCGCTACAGCCGGGTGAATACAACATCATTCTCGGTGCGGAGCTGGCGCGCGCGCTTCAGGTCAGTGTCGGCACCAAGCTGCAACTCATTACGCCGCAGGGCAGTGTGACGCCTGCGGGCATGGTGCCGCGTATTCGCAGTTTTACCGTGTCGGGAATTTTTAGCTCCGGGCACTACGAATATGATTCCACGCTTGCATTGATTGACATGAAAGATGCGCAGGTGTTGTTCCGGCTTGGCGACAATGTGAGTGGCGTGAGATTAAAACTAAAAGACACCGATCAGGCGCGCAACGTCTCACGCGAGCTTGGTAAAACGCTGCGGATCGATGGCTACGTCACCGACTGGACCAAACAAAACGAGACTTATTTTCGCGCCGTCGAAATTGAAAAACGCATGATGTTTGTCATTCTTGCGCTCATCATTGCGGTGGCGGCGTTCAATCTGGTATCCACGCTGGTGATGGTGGTCACCGATAAATATCCTGACATTGCGATATTGCGGACGTTAGGCGCATCGCCCGGCATGATCATGAAAATTTTCGTGGTGCAGGGTGCGGTGATCGGCGTGATCGGCACCTTGATCGGCGTGGCGGTCGGGATACTGTTGGCGCTTAATATCGATGTGGTCGTGCCGTTCATTGAGAGCGCGGCTGGCTTCAAAGTATTAAGCCCCGAGGTGTATTTCCTCTCCGAGCTGCCATCTGATCTCAAATGGAACGATGTCTGGACCACTGCGGTGATTGCGTTGCTGCTGTCGCTCGCGGCAACGCTTTATCCGAGCTGGCGGGCCTCACGTGTGAACCCGGCCGAGGCGCTTCGCTATGAGTAAACAAGTCATCCGCTGCCGCAGTGTTTCAAAAACATTTCGTCAGGGAAGCGCACCGGTCGACGTATTGAAAAATATCGATCTGCAGGTCGGTGAGGGCGAGACCATCGCCATCGTCGGCGCATCCGGCTCGGGCAAAAGCACGCTGCTGCACATTCTCGGTGGCTTGGACGCGCCAACCAGTGGCGAGGTCGAGGTGATGAGCCAGCGCATCGATCAACTTTCACCGTTGGAGCAGGGCCGACTGCGCAATTCGGCGCTGGGCTTTGTCTATCAATTTCATCATCTGTTGCCGGAATTCACGGCGCTCGAAAACGTCGCGATTCCACTCGCCATTCGCGGCGAGACAACAGCCAATGCGAAACAGCGCGCCGCAATCATTCTCGGTGAAGCGGGCCTCACGCATCGCCTCACGCATAAGCCCGGCGAGCTTTCCGGCGGTGAACGCCAACGCGTCGCGGTCGCACGTGCACTAGT
>JANMPY010000133.1:0-3924 GCA_031370095.1 Betaproteobacteria bacterium | reverse complement strand
CGATCTTGACCCTGTCACGGGCGAAGCCCGCAAGAAAGTATTTGGCCCGTGGATGATGAGTGCGTTCGGCGTGCTCGCGAAATTCAAGGGCTTGCGCGGAACCGCGTTTGATGTTTTTGGTTATTCGGAAGAACGCAGGATGGAGCGGCGGTTAATTTCGGATTACGAGAAGATGATCGATGACTTGCTTGGGTCTTTGTCGACTGACAACTACGATCTTGCGGTCGATATTGCCTCGATTCCGGAATATATTCGCGGCTTTGGGCATGTGAAGCATCAGCATTTAGCGGAAGCGAAGAAACGTGAAGCGGAATTGCTTGAGAAGTTTCGACATCCGGTGCCGGGGGCATCGAGAGAAATTCGGGTGAAGGTAGCGGCGTGATGCAAATTTGCAAGGTGCAGCGAAACGCAAGCACCCGCGCGGCTCCCAGCCTACAAATGCTCCAGGAGCCGCGCCAATGCTAGAGTTTGGTTTGATGTGCCGTCAAAAAATCAAAACCGGTAAACCAAACCCGCCGAATAGAAATTCGCGCTGATTTCATTGCCCGACAAATCCTGCCCAACCTTTTGCATGCGCGAAGCTTCTGCGCGTAGCGCAAATTGCTTCGACAAGTCGAAGGTCGCGCCGATTGCATACACTGCAGTCGTCTTCCGCTTTTTTTCGTCCTGAAGTCCACTGAAGAGAATCACCGAGCCGGTCGAGTTGTACGAGGTTTTGGTCTCGGCGTTGAACGCGCCGACCCGGGCAAATACCGTTGCGGCGTCGGTGACCGGAACCATGGCAATACCGCTGACGTCGAAGCCTGTCGCCTTGACGCGGGTGTCGAATGTGCCCGCAGGTGCCACAGTAGTTCGCGTGCCGAAGCGACCGAGGTCGGTATAGCCACCTTCGACGGCGAAGTAACTGTTGAGTTTGTAGCCGCCGAAGACGCGATACGCGGTATCGGTCTTGTCAACGGCGGTGCTGGCACTGGTAAAACCTAATGCCAGAAACTGGCTGGACAAACTGTCATCGTTGAGTTTTGATTTGGATTCACCGGCCGTGGCACCGACGTACCATTGCGCATGCGCCGCCGAGCCGCTCAGCGCGATACCTGCGGCCAGAATGGAAAGGGTTAAATGCTTTTTCATGACGTGCTCCTGAGGTTGAAGTTAAGGTGGTGAAAGTGATGAGGTGTATTCAATGATTCAGAGATATTTTTCAGTGATGTTTTTTTGTCGCTAGAACGGCATAAATTCAAATTTGAAGGCGCGCTCAATGAGCCAGCCACTGGCAACGAAAACAATGGCGAACGAGCCCAGACCAATGGCCAGCTGGCGGTAGGCACGGGTTGAGCGTGCGACGTAGGCGAGTGGCACGACCGCGAGTACCAGCAGCAATTGGCCGATCTCAACGCCCAGATTGAAACCGAACAGCGAGATCGCCAGTGACGAAGTCGGCAAGCCAAGGTCGAGCAGGACGCTGGCGAATCCGAGCCCATGCAGCAGGCCGAAAGCAAACGCGACCTGCCAACGGCGGCGAGGCAAAAAGGGAATGAGGTTGTCGAGGGCCGTCGCCACGACCGATGCGGCGATGAGGGACTCCACCAATCGTGATGGCACATCGACGATGCCGAGCACCGCCAGCGACAAGGTGATTGAGTGGGCGATGGTGAACGCAGTGACAATGCCCGCTACGTTCGTGAGAGTCGGTCGCAGTGCCGTTGCGGGTCGCCAGCGGCCACCTTCACGGATCATCACGGCCGGCAGCAGCAGCGCAATCAGAAAGAGAATGTGGTCAAAGCCAGAAGCAATATGCTTCACGCCATCTTTGATGAATGCGACAAGCGTTTCGATGGGTGAGCTCACTGGCGCGACCGTTTCCGTTCCGGTTGCCAAAGCTGTAGCCGCGGTGGCTGATGTGGACGGCGCTAGTGCGAACTGCTGTCGGCGCGTGGTCGTCGCAAAAATGGCGGTGGTGGTCTGTCCAGCCGATTCCAGCTTGAGCAGGCCGCGATGCTGTGCGTCCAGATCGAACAGCAATCGATAGTCAACGGTGAGTGGTGCTGCGGCATCAGTACAGTTGCCCGCGAGTCGCAGCACCGCGTAGGCACCATCAGTGTGCTCATCGATCAGCACATCGGCAACATTCAAGGTGCAAGGCGTGGAATGCACCAGCGAGAGGTGACTCAATGCATAGCGCGATATGGCGTCGCGCTGCGTTTTGACTTCCCCCCAGGTGATGGTGCCGTCGCCGTCGATGTCCAGTCCGACGGCCAAGTCCAGATCGCGCAGCGCGATATCCCATTGGCCCGACACGGTGCCACGGTCGGCTTTAATGGTCAGGTAGCTGTCGCTGGGCTTGTGCGCAAGCGTTGGCATCGACATGCATGCAATGGCCGCCGCAAACGCAGCCAGGATGAACGCGGCGAGGCGGCGCGTCATCATGCGGCCCCTGATTTATTTGTGCGACCAACATCCTTGCCAAGTGCCGCAATCATCTTGCGCAGAGTCACGTCCTCGAGACGGGAAGTACGCACCCAGAGCACAGCTTCGTTTGCTGCAGCTGGATCAGCGTTGGCGGCGGCGGATTCGATGAGTATGCGCACGTCGGCAGGCTCTTTTTGCACCTGCCAGTTTTCTTGCGCGAGCTTCTGTGCAGCAGCAGGGCGATTGCGAAGTTGTAATTCAAACCGCGCTTCTTCGCGCAGGTGAACGCGGCTGCCGCGTGCATGGGCCGCATCAAATCGTGCTTGCAGGAGATCGATGAGTGTGTTCGCGTCCGGTGCATTGGTCTGCTTCGCGGCGATGGCCCGGCGCAATAGCAGATTGTCCGCACGTGTGTCGGCAGGGATCAGTTTCAGCACCGCCTCGGCACGCTTCTCATCAAGCAGGAAATCGGCGTAGGCCGCAATCGTATAAGCGTCGTCGCGGTCAATTGCCAGCGAGGTGCGGAACAGACGCTCAGCGTCGCGGTTCTTGCCGAGGCGCTGGGCGATTTCGGCCTGGAGCGTGATGGCCCAGGAACGCAATGATGATGGAATGGCTGCCGACTGATCAAGGAGAATATCGAGCTGTTCGTAGGCAAAGGCAGCGCGGTCATTTGCGGCGTCCACCGTCGAGCGGCAGGTAATGGAAACAAACAGGATTGAATTGGCGCTAAGCCGTTCACAACTTTGGGCGGCACCCTTCAGGTCACCAGTGACTTGCTGGATAGTCGATAGCGTCAGCCACGCCTGGCCATTTTTGGGATCGCGGTTGACGGCTTGTTCGAGATCGCGTCTGGCGGCAGCGAATTCATGCACGCTTTGGCGAATGGTGGCGCGCAGCACCAGCACTTGTATCGGCGGTGAGACTTCTCCCCACCACGGACTTAATACGGCTTCGGCCTGACCCAACTGGCGCGGGTCAGAATCCTTGCGGGCGTTGGCAATATGCAACTGCGCAGCCGCTACGGCGGCGGTAAGATTTTTGTTGTCACGCGCGAGCGCATCGCGCAATGCACGCGCGGTGCGAGCTGTGCTGTCTCCGGTGCGGGTGGGCAGGCGTTCGAGCACATCGCTGTCACTGACAGGGACGCGCGGTGCGGCGATCCCAGCGGTCGCGAATCCGAGCACCAACAGCAGCGCGGTGGTCATTGTTTTCGTGAAAGAAATTGCACGAAAGGAGAGCATATGGATGAGGGGTGTTTTCATGCAAAGAAACGCGCCGGCCTGCACGAGGCAGGACCGGCGCGGTTTATGCAACGATATTTCGATTACATCGACTAGTCATCATTCTCTGGTGCTTTTGACTTGCCCGGATTTGGATCTTCTCCGTTCAAGCCGTTTGGCGAGCCTGGCAGCGGCGTGCGCAGGTACGGGAAGGCATTGTCGAACTGACTGTCTTCAACCAGCGCGCCATCGGTGTACGGCAGGTTGGCGCTTGCCGGTTTGGCAGCACCCG
>JANMPY010000089.1:0-7706 GCA_031370095.1 Betaproteobacteria bacterium | reverse complement strand
ATAACGTTATCGACGATCAGGTATTCGAACTTGGATTTGATTTGCCCCGGTATCTGCTGGCGCACACGGAACGCGATGGCGAGCGTTTTTGATAATTCAACCAAGCCCTCTTCGGCCAGCGCCGGGAATGACGTACCCGGCAGATGGTTGATGACTTGAATAACACCGAGCAACTCTGTACCGCTGTCACCGCCGGTGATTGGCACCACCATCATTTGCTTGGTGCGATAGCCGGTACGTTGATCGACTGCTTTCAGAAAAGCCAGGTTCGGCGAAATACTTTTCAACTCGGCGTCGTCATAAACATCCTTGATGTTCATGAAGCGCTTGTTGAGCGCGCTACAGCCGGCGATTGAGCTTTCCGAGAGCGGCAGCTTGATGTCCTTGAACGAATTAAGGCCGGACTTCACCTTGGAGACAATGGCTAAACCGTCTTCGGACAAGGTGTAGATGGTGAGGCGGTCCGCATCGAAAAGCTGACAAATATCCCGCGTCACATCGAGCATGATTTCGTCGATGTTGGTCGTCGAGTGGATGCGATTGGTAACCGCCTGGAGTTTTTTGGAAAACGCCAGCTTTGACGACATATCCGCAACGTTTGCGGATCCGGTAGCTTTAGTTTCCAGCACGGCACTCATTTGATAACCCCGTCTTTCTTGATTGTCTATGAATCACGAACGCTTCACTATATCGTCAGTTCCATGTCGTTTTCCAACATTCTTGGACGCCATTTTCCCGCATTTCGACCAATCTCGCTCATGGTCAGGTAAATTTCACCGGGCTTCAGATGTGTAACGAAAACCTCCACCGGTCGCGTGAGCTTTGAGAGCTCCTCCACCAACATGCTCGGGCACAAATGTTTTGATGCGATCGCAATTTCGCGTTCCTTGTTAGGGAATGCGGTTTCGATAATCAGATATTTCAAATTGTGTGCCTGATTGGCAATTTCCCACAGCGCGTCGTTGCTGGTGGTATCGCCGCTGAAAATAAGCGTCGCGTTGCCGCTGTCGAGCAAGTAACCCACTGCCGGCACCGTATGGACTGCCGGGATCGCGGTGAATTTACGGCCGTCAAGATCTATCGTCTCACCAACCGCGATTTCCCGATAAACCATCACCGGCTTTTCGGCGTCGGGAATCTGCGAAAAATCCGGCCACAGCTTCCAGTTAAAAAGATGTTCTTTCAAAATCTGGATGGTTGCCGCCGTGCTGTAGACCGTGAGCGGTCGGTCGCGCATCCAGCAGACCGTATCGACGAGGAATGGAATGCTGGTGACGTGATCAAGATGCGAGTGCGTGACAAATATGTGATCAATCTTCACCAACTGCTCGATCGTCAAATCACCCACACCGGTACCTGCGTCGAGCAGAATATCCTCATCAACCAGCATGCTCGTCGTACGAAGGTCGCCTCCAATACCGCCACTACAACCCAGAACCTTTATTCGCATAGTCTCTCCGCACCTTCACGAACGGGCCGTTTCAAAATATATCGGCCTCTGTGTTGACAAGTCGTTCGCGGAATTTTATCTCCCGCGCACTCTTCATGATTATGCGCGCTGCGATTCAAAAAAGATGTGCGATAACGCACAGGTAATACCTGTGCGCAGTACGCTCCAAGAGCGCTCATCAGCGATCAATCGACACTGGCGCAACGCAAATTGCAAGGCGGAGAGCCACGTTGGCATCACGTGTCTGTGGCTATGGTTTGTAAAAGAACTCCATTTTTATGCCAGCGATTTCGATCAGGTCATGATCGTGGAGTTGTTTGGCTTGCCCGCCAAGCGCGACACCATTCACGCTCGGAAACACAGTGCCTTCAACATGGGTGATAAAAAATCCGGTCGGGCGTCGCGTAATGACGGCAACCTGCACACCTGGCTTGCCGATTGTCGTGAGGTTTTTGACCAGATCGAGAGTGCGGCCTGCTGCGGCACCGGACAACACTTGAATCGCCGAATCCCTTGAAGGGCTGTTCGGGTCATGCGCGGGTGCGGCTGGAACATGCGCAGGTATTGGCGGCGGCGCGGCGGTCGCGCCATAAGCTTTCATGTTGGTGTGCGTATCAGCAAGACTCGGAGCAGCAGCTTGCGCCATTGGCAACGGCGGCGGCGCGGGTGGTGCAGCCATCGTCGGCGGCGCGGTCGCAGCAGGAGCCGCCACCGGCGGGGGTCTGCGTATGATCATGGTCTTCTCGAAATCACCGGCCGAGGCCGTTAGCGGCGCGTCATTGAAATACTTGAGCTTGTGTTTGCCGATCTCGATCACATCGTTGTTTTGCAGGAAGTGTTTTTTGATTGGCTTCCCGTTGACCAGCGTGCCGTTGGTCGAATTGAGATCCTCGATGAAGGAATCATTCAGGATGGTAATGATGGCGGCGTGCTCGCCCGATACCGCCAGATTGTCCACCGGGATGTCATTGTGGGGTTTACGGCCGAGTGTGGTCCGCTCTTTACTGAGCGTGATCTCCTTCAGTACCGTACCGTCGACACTCAAGATCAGTTTTGCCATGGCCTTAACCCTAAAAAAGTTCTTTCGATCACACGTTTGCCGCAAAGATTGCTCTCATTGCGGCGCGTTGTCTATTGTCTACTGACTATCTGCTTGTTTTGAATCATCTAAACCACGACTTCACGGTTGCCCAGAAGCCTCTTTCCACTGCAAAACTCTTAATGACGCGCACCAGCATCACCGAAATATTGTCGCGCCCGCCCGCGTCGTTGGCCGCCTGCACCAATTGTTGTGCGGTCAGCTCCAGATTTGATCTTAATGCGATCAACGTCATCTGAATTTCTTCGTCCTCGATCATGTCGTTCAGACCGTCGGAACACAGCACAAAAATATCGCCTTCTTGCACGTCGTAAGTGTGTATTTCGGTCTCGACGTCAGGGTCGATGCCGACGGCGCGCGTGACCAGATTTCGGTTGTTCGACGAGCGTGCGTCCTCTTTAGAGATTAGGCCGGAATCAATCTGCTCCTGTAGCAACGAATGATCGCGCGTCACCTGCTCGAAAATATCATCGCGCAACCGGTAAAGCCGCGAATCACCGACATGCCCAACCGTGACGAAATTGTCGTAAAACAAGCAGACCACCAAGGTTGTGCCCATGCCGGCGCAATGCGGATCTTTTTGCGCGGCAGCGTAAATTGCAGCGTTTGCCTTTGAGGCTTGCTCCTGAACAACAGATTGCGAAAGCGCCATCGCGGCAGTGCGGTCAAGCTTTTTAAGAATTTCACGCGTCCAGGTTTCGGCCAGGCCGGCAGAAATGGATGAGGTTGCCATGCCGCTGGCGACCTCGCCCGCATTGTAGCCACCCATGCCGTCAGCAAGTACCACGATGCCAAGCTCGGGACGTGACTCCACGCAGTCCTCGTTATGGCCACGAATTTTCCCCGAATCGGTGAGACTTACTATCTGCAATGCATCCGTCAGCGCCACATTCTCTCCCAACACCCAATTCGCATATTTAAAATTTTCATTCGTCGCTTGGGGCGAAGCACTCTATTCGGTAATAGCGCGGCAACATCGTAAACCCGCTTTTAATGTATTCTTTTCAACGCAAGTGTGTCCCGAATCTAAAATCTCACATTAATAATAACTTAAAATAGTTTTTTAGGAAACACTTCTACAAAAAGCCCAATGTGCCTGATTTTTCAACAATAAAATCAAAAGCTTGGAGTCTGACAAAGGGGGCTAACGGGGCAGAATGAACAAAAAAACACGCCAATTCAGCCTCGTCCAGGCGCTGGTCGCGCTGTTGATCGCTTTGTTTTTGCTGACTTTTTTGATCGTCCCCGTCGCCAACGTGGTTTACATCGCCTTCACTGACGGCAGCGGTGGCCTGACGTTGTCTCATTTTGGCGCGTTCTTTGGCATTTCGCTGATGCAGGAGTCGTTCTGGAACAGTCTCATCGTCGCGCTGGCCAGCGTGTTTTTTGCCTCGTTGATCGCGTTACCACTTGCTTACCTGACGATTCGGTTTGAGTTTCGCGGCGCGCTGCTGATCCAGACGCTTGGCGTGTTACCGCTGATCATGCCGCCGTTCGTGGGCGCAGTGGCGATGCAACTTATTTTTGGCCGATCCGGCTCGCTCAATTTGCTGCTTAACGACTGGTTTGGCTTTTCAATACCGATCATGGAAGGTCTCACCGGCGTCATATTTGTCGAGAGCCTGCATTACTTTCCGTTCATTCTTCTTAATCTCACCGTCGCGTTAAACAACATTGATAGCGCGATGGAGGAAAGCGCGCAAAACCTCGGCGCGCACGGTTTGCGCTTATTTCGGCGCATTGTATTTCCGCTGGCGATGCCAGGTTTTGTGGCGGGTGCGTCGCTGGTGTTTATCAAAGTGTTCGACGATCTGGGTACGCCGCTCGTGCTCAATGTCACCAACATGCTGGCACCGCAGGCGTATCTGCGCATTACCTCGGTCGGGCTGGAGGATCCGATTGGCTATGTGATCAGCGTCATCATGGTGGCCTTTTCGCTATTGGCGTTGTGGATGTCTGCGCGTGTTTTGAAGGGAAAAGATTATTCGACCACGCAGCGCGGTGGCTCATCGCTTACGCGCCGCAGGTTGACGACAGCACAAAGCGTATTCGCGTACGGCGGGATTATTTTGCTGCTGTTGCTGGTGTTGTCGCCACACATCGGCATCGTATTGCTGTCGCTGTCGAAAGTCTGGAGCTTTTCTGTTTTGCCGGACGCATACACGCTTGAGCATTACCGCACGATCCTGGTGGACAGCCCGCGCATGATTGTGAATACGCTGCTCTATTGCGGCTTGGCCGCACTGCTTGATGTGGTGATCGGCACTGCGATTGCGTACTTGATCCTGCGTACCAAGCTGCCGGGCAGACAGGCACTTGATTTCATGGCATCTGCCGCACTGGCGATACCGGGCATCGTATTGGCCATCGGCTATTTGCGCACCTTCAAATCAATCTCGCTGCCAGGGTCGGACGATCCTGCCACAACATTGTGGATCATGATCGCGATTGCCTACGCCGTCAGGCGATTGCCGTATGCGTTGCGATCCTGCATGGCCGCGTTGCAGCAAGTGTCGGTGTCGCTGGAGGAAGCGGCCGAAAATCTGGGTGCGACCAAAGCGCGCACGATTCAGCGCATCGTCGTGCCGCTGATGGCGGGCGGCATTCTTGCAGGGTTCGTGACCAGCTTCATCACCGCCGCCGTTGAGCTCTCGGCGACCATCATGCTCACGACCACGCAATCGGACGCACCGATGTCCTACGGCATTTACCTCTACATGCAGTCCATCGCGGGACGAGGGCCCGGTGCGGCGCTTGGTGTGCTGGCGGTCATTATCGTCGCGCTCGGCACTTATTTTTCGCATCGGATCATTTCGAGTCGCGCATCACAAACTGGCATGCACGCCAAGTTGGAGTAAGCCATGAAGCCGGTACCAGTTGAATGCAAAAATATCGCACTCGCGTATGGAAAGACGCAAGTGCTGAAGGACATCTCGCTCTCCATTCGACCCGGTGAATTTTTCGCTTTGCTGGGACCTTCCGGCTCGGGCAAGTCGACCTTGCTGCGCTTGATTGCCGGGTTTAATTTCGCGCAAAGTGGTGAGCTGAAAGTAGATGGCAGCGACATCATGCACATACCGCCGTGGCAGCGTAACATCGGCATGGTGTTTCAAAACTACGCGCTATGGCCGCACATGTCGGTCGAAAAAAACGTCGCCTTCGGCCTCGAAGAACGCAAACTGCCACGCCCCGACATTGCTCGGAAAGTACACGATGTATTGGCGCTGGTGGGTCTCAGCGAATTTGCGCAACGGCGGCCCAATCAGCTCTCAGGCGGTCAACAACAACGGGTCGCACTCGCCCGCACGCTGGCGGTTGAGCCAAAGGTGCTGCTACTCGACGAACCGCTCTCGAACCTCGATGCCAAGCTTCGCGTGCAAATGCGGCAGGAATTGAAATCGCTGCAACGCCGTCTCGGCATCACGACCATTTTTGTGACGCACGATCAAGAGGAAGCGCTGACCACCTGCGACCGCATCGCCGTCATGGATCAGGGCGTGATCCAGCAAATCGGCACGCCGATGGAACTATACGATGCACCGGTCAATCGCTTTGTGGCGAACTTCGTCGGCACCATCAATTTTATCGAAGGTAATATTGAGCACACCGAAGCGGGCAGCACGTTTTCTTCAGACCTGCTGGGAACGGTATCGCTAGCCGCATTTCCCACTGGCGACTCGTCAGTCAAAGCGGCACTGGCAGTACGTCCGCATACGATTACGATCAACGCGGCATCGGTGTTGCCGCATCAAACGCACGGCACAATTGAGGTTACGGGAAATATTTTAGAACGCGAATTTCTTGGCGAGTTTGTGCGCTATCGAATTGCCGCCAATGGCACCGAATTGTTGGTCGATCAATCGCATCAGCCGGGCGGCGAAATGTTTGCAGTGGGGCAAAATGTAATGCTCGGTATTTCTGAACATGCGTTGCGCTTGGTGAGATGATACTGACAATAAAATGTTGCAGATCGCCATTTAACGCCGTGTTTCAGGCGAAAATTCCTGAAACACCGCGCCAGTGCTAGAGTTTTCTTTTTTCGATTGCATGCACGCACCCGCCACTTTCAAGGGGATTTCATCATGAATACTTCTGTCAATACGTCCGTCGCATCGCTCAAAAACAAAGTCAGCAGTGATGAATGGCAGACGCGCGTTGATCTCGCTGCCTGCTATCGGCTAGTCGCGCAGTATGGTTGGGACGACCTGGTTTTTACCCACGTCACCGCCAAAATTGCTGGCGTGGAGAATCAGTTTCTCATCAACCCCTACGGCATGATGTTTGCCGAAATTACTGCGTCGAGTTTGGTGAAAATTGATCTCGGCGGCAACAAGCTCGACGCCGACAATCCGCATCCGGTCAACCCAGCCGGATTCACGATTCACAGTGCCATCCACGCTGCCCGCCACGATGCGGCGTGCGTGCTGCATTTGCACACGCCGAACGGCGTTGCGGTGTCGGCGCAGAAAGGCGGGGTGCTGCCGATTTCGCAGCAATCTATTTTTGTGCTGGCAAGCCTTGCGTATCACGACTACGAAGGTGTCGCGCTGAATGACGATGAAAAGCCGCGACTGGTCACAGATCTCGGCGACAAGATATTTTTCATGTTGCGCAATCACGGACTGCTGACGGTCGGGCCGACGATTGCGGACGCGTTTCAGGCGATGTATTTTTTTGAAAGTGCCTGCATGATTCAGATTCGCGCCCAAGCCGGTGGCGGCGAGTTGCGCCAGATTTCGCAGCAAATAATCGATGGTGCCCAGCGGCAGGTGAAAGCGGTGACGAAAGGCTTGGGCGGCAATCTTGCGTGGCCTGGACTGCTGCGAAAACTCGATAGAATGGACGCAAGTTTTCGAGACTGAGTTTTTGGGCGAAATGAAATGGAAAAACAATACAAAACCTTCGGTGATTTTTATCCGTATTATCTTTCCGAGCACCGCAATACCACCTGCCGCGTGCTGCATTTCATCGGTAGCTCGTTGGTGTTGGCCGCATTCGCAACGGCGCTCATCACCAGGAATGCGTGGTGGTTCGCCGCGATGCCGCTGGCAGGATATGGATTCGCGTGGGTGGGCCATTTTTTCTTTGAGAAAAACCGGCCCGCGACATTCACTTATCCCCTGTATTCATTTGCTGGCGACTGGTTGATGTATTTTC
>JANMPY010000077.1:0-1811 GCA_031370095.1 Betaproteobacteria bacterium | reverse complement strand
CGATGCTCAGCTACGACTACCTAGCGCGTCCGCTGAAACTGGTGCCGAACACATTGGCGTCGATGCCGGAAATCAGTGAGGGTGGACGTATTTATCTTTGTCGCCTGAAACGCGGCGTGCTGTTTTCACCCGACCCGGCTTTCAAAGGCGAGCCGCGCGAGCTGACTGCGGCCGATTACGCCTACGGCATTCGACGGCTGTTTAATCCCAAAAATCAATCGAGCCAGTTTTTTGTGGTCGAAGGGAAAATTGCCGGCGCGAACAAGCTGCGCAAGGCCGCGCTGGACGGCGCGCGCTTCGACGACGACACGCCGATCGCGGGCTTACAGGTGCAGGATCGCTACACGCTGCGCATCACGCTCAATGAGCCGGATGTGAATTTCCTGCACGTGCTGGCGCAGCAAAATCTGGCCGCAGTGGCGCGTGAAGTGGTTGATTTTTACGGCGACGATGTTGGCTTGCATCCCGTGGGAACCGGTCCATTTCAGGTGCTTTCGGCGCGTGCAGGAAGCCAGCTCGTGCTCGTCACCAATCCCAATTATCGCGAAGAGATTTTCAACGCGGAACCGGGCGACGATCCTCATGCGCAAAAAATCGCCGCTGAATTAAAGGGCCGACGTCTGCCGTTGATAGACCGTGTGGAGTTGACTTACACCGTCGAAGACCAGCCCATGTGGCTGGCCTTTCTCGGACGTGACCTCGACTATCTGATTAACCTGCCGGTTGCGTTCATGAACTCGGCAATACCCGGCGGCAAAATCGCGCCAAACCTGCAAAAGCAAAACATCGCGGTGCATCGCTATGTCTATCCCGCCGTCTGGTTTGGCGCATTCAATATGCTTGATGGCGTCGTGGGTGGCTACACACCGGAACGCGTGGCACTGCGCAGGGCAATCGCGCTGGGGTTTGATCGCGACAAAGCGATCAACACCATTTTCAATGGCGGCGCGTTGCCGGCAAATGGTGTGGTGCCACCGGGTGTCGCAGGCTTCGATGCGAGCTTTGTGACCAATGCCTTTGATACCGATTTAGCACGCGCCAAGGCGCTGCTCGATACCTACGGCTATATCGACCGCGATGGCGACGGCTGGCGCGAAGCGCCGGATGGATCGCGACTGGAAATTATCTTCGGTTCCATCTCGCAGCCACGTTTTCGCCCTTGGGATGAATTGTGGGCCAAAACGTTTCAGCAATTAGGCCTGCGCATGAAGATTGAAAAAATGCACCAAGCCCAGCTTACCAAGCAGTTGATGTCCGCAAAGCACCAACTGGCGATGACTGCGTGGAACATGGATTATCCGGACGGCGAAGATTTTTTTGTCATTCTCGATGGTGCCGCAGCCGGCACAGCCAACCAGACCCATTTTTCACTGCCTGCGTTTGACCGGCTGTTTGCGCAGTCGAAAAACTTAACTGATTCGCCCGAGCGCAACCTGCTGTATCGGCAAATGGATAAACTCGCCATCGCCTATATGCCGATGGTCATGCATTTTTACCCAGTGCGCGCAGCGCTCGTGCAGCCGTGGGTGAAGGGCTACAAGCCGCACCCGGTGCATCTGGAGCCTTGGAAATATATCGATATCGACGTGGCCGCCTGGCGCACTGCCACCGGGCGGAATTGATCAACGCCGCCGTCAAATCTGCCCACGTACCATTTGCAGCAATCGATCCACCAGCGCTTCGCCGTCCGCGCGCAAGCCATTGTGTTCGTATTGATTCGTGATCCAGAGTTTCATGTTCGGCACCACGCGCGCCGTTTCTTCGGAAAATTCGCGGTGGACATACATGTCATCAAAATAGACGGTCGCTGC
>JANMPY010000063.1:0-3003 GCA_031370095.1 Betaproteobacteria bacterium | reverse complement strand
AAACACCTTGGTCAACCCTTCAATAATGCCCAGCGCGAGGCCCGTGACAATCGAGCCCATGATCGAGCCCATGCCACCGATCACCACCACCGCAAATACCACGATGATGATGTTGGAACCCATCAATGCGCTCACCTGATAAACCGGTGCGGCGAGCACGCCAGCGAGGCCCGCAAGCCCGACGCCGAATGCATAGGTCAAAGTCACCATCAGCGGTACGTTGATGCCAAACGCCTGCACCAGTTTTGGATTTTCGGTTCCGGCGCGAAGATACGCACCGAGCTTGGTTTTTTCAATCAAAAACCAGGTCGAGAGACAGACGATGGCTGAGGCCACGACCACCCAGGCGCGATATTTTGGCAGGAACATGAAACCAAGATCGAAAACGCCCTTAAAAATTTCCGGCGCGTCATACGGCGCGCCAGATGAGCCGTAGGCCTCACGAAACAAGCCTTCGAGAATCAACGCCAAACCGAAAGTCAGCAACAAACCGTAAAGATGATCAAGCTGATACAGCCAGCGCAACATCGTTCGCTCAATGACTGCGCCGACGATGCCCACGCCAATCGGTGCCAACACCAGCGCGAACCAGTAGTTGATGCCCGCATAGGTGAGCAGCATCCACGAAAACATCGCGCCCATCATGTACAGCGCGCCGTGGGCGAAATTAACGATATTGAGCATGCCAAAAATAACCGCGAGTCCCAGCGACAACATCGCGTAAAACGCGCCGTTGACCAGCCCGATCGTGAGCTGACCCATGAATGCCTGGATGGGAACGCCGAAAATTTCCGTCATGTCAATTCAGAATATTTAGCGGGTCGGCCCGATGAATCAGGCCGACCCGTGCGGATCAAAAACGCTTAGGATTTTTTGAATTGCGGGCAGCGGGAATTAGCCAGCGACTGAAACGCGTCGTCGCCTTTTACAGTGCCCTTCAGCTTGTAGTAATCCCCTACAGCCTTCGACTCGGCAGGCGTTTTCACCTGAAACAAATACATGTCATGCACCATGCGCCCGTCGTCGCGCAGCTTGCCGTTCTTGGCGAACATGTCGTTGATCGGTGTCTCGCGCATTTTTTTCATCACTGCGGCAGTATCGTCGGTGCCAGCCGCTTTAACGGCATTCAGATAATGCATGGTGGCTGAATAAACACTGGCGTGATTTGAATTTGGTTTTTTCTTCATGCGCGCCTCGTACTTGGCGGACCAGGCACGCGATTCCGGATTCAAATCCCAATACCATGCCTCGGTCAGATACAGGCCCTGCGCGGTGTTCAAGCCAACCGCATGCACGTCGGTATGCAACATCAGCAAGGCGGCGAGGTTCTGCTTTTTGGTGATGCCGAATTCAGTCGCAGACTTGATGCTGTTGACGGTGTCGCCACCGGCGTTCGCCAGCCCGATAATCTTCGCGCCTGAAGTTTGTGCCTGCAACAGGAACGAGGAGAAATCACCCGTGGAGAGCGGATGACGCACCGCGCCAACCACCTTGCCACCGGCGGCCTTCACCACTTCACCGGTGTCTTTTTCGAGCGAATGACCGAACGCATAATCGGCAGTCAGGAAGAACCAGCTATCGCCGCCGTCTTTCACAATCGCCTTGCCCAGCACATTGCCGAGCGCAATGGTATCCATCAAATAATGCACGCCAGTGCCCGGTGCGCAATCTTCGTTGGTCAGGCGCGCACTTGCGGCACCGTTGACGATGGTGATTTTATTTTTTTCCTTACCCAGTGCCGTCACGGCCAGCGCCACGCCGGAGTTAAGGTTTTCCACCGTCATGTCGACTTTGTCGCGGTCGAACCATTGCAGTGTCACGTTTTTGGCGATATCGGGTTTGTTTTGATGATCGGCGCTGATGACTTGAATCTCTTTGCCAAACATTTTTCCGCCAAAATCCTCCACCGCCATTTTGGCCGCCATCACAGCGCCTGGCCCGCCGTACTCTGCATACACACCAGACATGTCTGTCAACACGCCGATCTTGACCACGTCGTCGGATAATTTTCCCTGCTGCGCATTCGCCGCCGACATGCCTGTTGCCAATGCCGCTGCGACCACCACTGTCATCAATTTGCGTTTCATGTTTGCTGTCTCCTTTGGTTATTCGAAATCGAATTTTTTACTTAGCCGACGAGCCTGACCGTGCCAACTTAAACGTTAAACGCCGAGGAAGTCATGCAGCATGTCTTCTTTCGCCGCCAGTTCATGCTTTTCAACCACCGCTGCAATCTTGCCATGCTCCATCACATAATGCCGATCCGCAAGCGGCGCGGCGAACCGGAAATTCTGCTCGACCATGATGATCGTCATACCCTTGGACTTCAGCTCGCGAATAACGCGACCCAGCGTCTGCACGATGACCGGCGCCAGACCTTCGGTGATTTCATCGAGCAATAAAATTTTTGCACCCATGCGCAGTATGCGTGCCATCGCCAGCATTTGCTGCTCGCCGCCGGAGAGTCGCGTGCCCTGACTGTTGCGGCGCTCTTTGAGGTTCGGAAACATCGCGTAGATTTCGTCGAGCGACATGCCGCCTTCGCCAATTTTCGGTGGCAGCAATAAATTTTCTTCGCAACTCAAACTGGAAAATATGCCGCGCTCTTCCGGGCAAAAGCCCAGCCCCAACCGCGCTATTTTGTGCGTCGACAATGCAATCGCCTCAACGCCATCGACCTTGATCGAACCGGTACGTTTTCCGGTCAGCCCCAATATCGCTTTCAGCGTGGTTGAGCGGCCCGCTCCATTGCGACCGAGTAGGGTAATGAGTTCGCCGCGCTTGATTTCAAAATCAACGCCGTGCAGGATGTGCGACTCGCCGTACCAAGCCTGCAAATTATGGACGCTGAGTAACGCTGTGTTTGCCACCGCACTCACGCCGCCTCCGCCTCGACCGTGCCGACGTAGGCTTGAAGCACAGCGGCGTCTTTTGACACCACCTCGTAGGGTCCTTCGGCCAGCACCGAGCCGCGCGCGAGCACCGTGATCGTGTCGGAAAGAT
>JANMPY010000317.1:0-4117 GCA_031370095.1 Betaproteobacteria bacterium | reverse complement strand
GGTGGGAGTCGCGATTCTTCGATGGCCGACAGCGTCGCCGAAAAACCCGTCTCGCTTTTTTCGAGGAAAATTGCCTTGAATGTCGTCATGATGTGTTTCTCATATGAAAAAATCTGGCTAAGGTTTTAATCCGCCGATGGTGGCGTTCAATGTACACGTGTCGCCGTCTGGCCGCATCGTGAGCTGTGCGGAAAATGCATTGGGAGATGGTCTGCCTTCTCGCATCGTCCACGCGCCGACGATGTTTTCGGTCGCGCAGGTGAATCTGCCGCTGCCCTCGAGAATAGATGCGAATACCTGCACGTTGCCGGTGAAATTACAGCTCGTGCCGCCGACTTCAGTAATGGTCAGCGCGCCGGTCGCGACAGTGTGGTTGATGCTGTAGGTTGCCTGATTGAGGATGCTGCCATTGAGCGCCGCCGCCACGCAGCCGCTGCCTTCGCGCTTGAGCCCGCCGAAATAACTGCCAGTCAAATTAAATACGCCAATGGTCTGACGGGTGATTTGTTTGACGACCGTTGCACCGTCGATGCTGTAAGTAAGCGTGCCGGTGCGCGCATCGGAAAATACCAGGGATGCAGAACCCACCGCTCTAAAATTCGCGACGGTCGAAGGCACAAATGGCACGGCCGAAAACGCGGATCCGCTAATTGCCTGCGACAGCGAACCGGTGAAGGTATTGCCCAATGCGCCCGAGCGTTCGGCGCGTGAGAGGAAAACCCACGTCGGCTGGCCATTGGCACCATAAATAAACCAGGTCGCAAACATCACATCACCCTGCTGTGAAATGTTGATGCCCCAGCCGGATTCAGCGGGAACCCACCACAGATCCTGATAATTATTTGCGCGTGCAACGGTCGATGTCACGACGGATGAAATAAATAAAACGCACGCTGCCAACATCGTTTTCAAGTGAAAGCCGTCGGTCATGTCAACCTCCCTGCAACAATTGCGGATTGTCGGCCGACGCATGTGTGCGCGAAAAATATTCCCTCGACTGCATTTCGCGCAGGCGCGATGCGGTGCGCGCAAATTCGGCCGAGACCATCAGCGTCGCGTCATTCCCACCGGTCGTGCGCGCGCTTGCCGCCGTCACGCTCTTCACCCGCTTGTCTATCACCAACAATTCCGGTCCGACCTCGGCCGAGACGATCAGCTTTACCCGTTGGTCGTACAGTACATCAATGAGCCAGGTAAAGCGGCGCACCACATCGGCGCGATCTTTTGCGTGCAGCTGTGGGATACCGGAAATCAGCACGGTGTGATAGCGGCTCGCGATGTCGAGATAATCGACTTGCGAGCGGGCTTTCACGCACAGCTCATCGAACGTAAACCAGATCACGCCTTTGGCGCGGCGCAAATACGCAACCTCCCGCGAGCCGACCAAAATCTTTCCCGCCGATAAATAAGTTGCCTTCGACATCGCCTCGAATGCGCGCGCCATTGCCTGCTCGGCGGTCGGCGACAACGGCGAGTGATACACCGGGATCGATTCGAGAATGCGCCGCCGATGGTCTCGCTGGCCGCTGATTTCGAGCACTTCCAGTTCGTCGTTCAGCAACGCGATGGCGGGCAAAAAACGCGCGCGTTGCAGGCCGTTCGGATAGAGATCGTCGGGGCGATAGTTTGACGTCATCACCAACACCACGCCTTTGGAAATCAGCATTTCCAGCAGGCGCGCAAGGATCATCGCGTCGGCGATATCGCTTACGTGGAATTCGTCGAAGCACAGTAGCCGCAGTTGCTTGGCGATTTTGTCTGAAATCGGTTCGAGCGGATCCTCAGTGCCCGAATGCGCGCGCATCTCGGCGTGAATTTCGCGCATGAATTCGTGGAAATGAATGCGGCGTTTTCGCTTTAATGTGGCGACGTTATAAAAGGCATCCATCATTAATGATTTGCCGCGCCCCACGCCGCCCCAGATATACAAACCACGCGGTGGTCGTTTGCCGCCACCAAAATTAGTGACAAGCCGATTCACCGGGCCTTGCCGATACTGTCGATAATGTTCGAGGTCGCTGTGCAGGCGTTCGAGATGTTCGAGCACCGCCAATTGCGCAGGATCGGATTCGAAATCGGATTGCTGCGAAAATTTCCAATACCACTCGAGCGGGTTGGATGCCTCAATCACCTCCGGGTGTTCGGATTCGCCGGAGATGTTGGGGAGGGAGGCAGCTTGGGACATGGGATTTTTTATGGGGTGCGAGCGGTAGGTGCAGTACTTGCGAATCCGACCAACAAAATCGCCGTCGTCTCGGCGCAGGCCAGGGCCCAATTTTTTATCAGTACGCGTTGCGATATGAAAATTGGATCCCGGCCTGCGCCGGGACGACAGAGTTTCTTTGTTTCGATAGCCGCACTGGGACTCTGGCCTTCGCGACAACACCTTTTATCGACTCCCGCAATAAGTTGAAACTCTAGCACTGGCGGGCCTCCCAGAGCATTTTCAGCCCACAATCCGCACCAGTGCTTGTGTTTCATTCTTGTGTGCTCGATCATCGTAAAAGCCTGCGGCGACAATGCAACCTACCCATCACATGTTCAACGTACGTTTATGCACCGCCAGCGCCGCCTCGCGCACCACCTCGGATAGCGTTGAATGCCCGTGAACGATGCGGGCAATATCCTCAGACGCGGCTTTGAATTCCATCGCCGTCACCAGCTCCTGAATCAATTCGGATGCGTGCGCATGGATGATGTGCGCACCGAGAATGCGATCCGTTTTCGCGTCGGCAATAATCTTCACGAAGCCGCCCGCTTCACCCTGCCCCAGCGCGCGGCCATTGGCCATGAATGGGAACTGGCCGGTTTTCACTTCCACACCTTCGGCCGTTAATTGCTGCTCGGTTTTGCCGACCCAGGCAATTTCAGGCGAGGTGTAAATAATCCACGGGATCGTATTGAAATCAATGTGCGGCTTTTGCCCCGCGATGGTTTCAGCGACAGCCACGCCTTCGTCTTCGGCTTTGTGCGCAAGCATCGGGCCGCGCACCACGTCACCAATGGCGAACACGTTCGGCAGATTGGTTTTGCAATGCTCGTCTACCTCAATCAAACCCTTGTCGCTCATTTTCAAGCCGACGTTGACGGCACCCAAGCCATCGGTGTTCGGTACGCGGCCAATGGAGACGATCAGTTTGTCGCATTCCAATTTTTGCGCGAGGCCTTTGTCATCGGTGTAATCCACCGTGATGCCGGTTTTCTTTTGCGTGACTTTTTCGATTTTGACGCCGAGTTTGATGTTGAGCGCCTGCTCCTTGGTGAAAACTTTCCACGCTTCCTTGGCGATGGCTTGATCGCACGCACCGAGAAAATTCGGCAAGGCCTCCAGCACCGTCACCTCGGAGCCCAGCCGCCGCCACACGCTGCCAAGTTCCAAGCCAATGACACCGGCACCGATCACACCGAGGCGCTTGGGCGCGGCAGCAAAGGCCAGCGCGCCTTCGTTGTCGCAGATGTTGATGTTGTCAACTTGAATGCCCGGAATGTGCCGCGCTTTTGAGCCGGTGGCGATGATCACGTATTTCGCGGTGACGGTTTCGACTGCACCACCTTTCTCGCCCGTGCCGACTTCAATCATATACGGCTCGCCGGGCGCAACAAATTTGCCGAAGCCTTTCAGCCAGGTGATTTTATTTTTGCGAAATAAAAATTCGATGCCCTTGGTCATCTTGCCGACGATGCCGTCTTTGCGCGCCTGCATCTTGACAATATCGACTTTCACGCCGGCCGCGGTAATGCCGTGCTCGCTGAATTTATGCTCAATTTGTTCGACGTTTTCCGACGACTGCAACAGCGCCTTCGACGGAATGCAGCCGACGTTCAAGCACGTACCGCCGAGTGCCATTTCACCTTTCGGATTTTTCCAGCCCTCGATGCAGGCGACGTTAAATCCCAATTGCGCGGCACGGATTGCGGCGATGTAACCGCCAGGCCCTGCACCAATGACGACGATATCAAATTGTTTCGGCATTATTAATTCCTTTTCAGCTCAACCAGACGCGCGAAATATGCACACCCAGCGCCGCGCAGAACCCTGCGATCAGCGGCGAGGTGCCCTTCAATAAAAACGGTGGGTTCTTGACCAACTGCGACAGCCACAGGGTTAGTGCGACTG
>JANMPY010000012.1:0-2205 GCA_031370095.1 Betaproteobacteria bacterium | reverse complement strand
TAATCATCAGGGGCAGTTTGCGGCATCGACAATATCGTTCAACTTGTCCGAAGGCATTTCGCTATCAACCGGCATACAGAAAATTCGCGACACCATGGCGCGCATTGCTGTGCCGACGAGTATTACCGGCAGCTCGCAGGGAACGGCGCGGATTTTTCAGCAGGGACTCGACAATCAACCATGGCTGATTCTCGCTGCTATTTTTACGGTCTACATCGTGCTCGGCGTGCTTTATGAAAGCTACGTCCATCCAATCACTATTCTTTCGACGTTGCCATCGGTCGGTGTGGGTGCATTGCTGGCGCTGCTCGCTGCGGGAAGTGAGCTCTCGATCATCGCGCTGATAGACGTGATTCTGCTCATCGGCATTGTGAAGAAAAACGCGATCCTGATGATTGACTTCGCGATCTCGGTCGAACGCGGCCAAGGCAAATCGGCGCACGATGCTATTTTTGAGGCGTGCATGTTGCGTTTTCGACCGATCATGATGACGACCATGGCGGCACTGCTGGGCGCGATTCCGCTGGCGATTGGTTTTGGCGATGGTGCCGAGTTGCGACGACCACTTGGGATTTCAATTGTCGGTGGATTGATTGTGAGCCAGTTGCTCACGCTGTACACGACGCCGGTGGTTTATCTTTATATGGATCGGTTCCGTTTGTGGAGCAAACGAAAATTCGCCTGCAACGCCGGCACCGTCGCCTTGGAGGCTAGATGAGAGTGAATATTTTGTCGTTGATGGTTGCAACGATTGGCTTAGGCTTGCTTGCCTCGTGCGCCGTCGGGCCTGACTATCAGCGCCCGGCGGCGCAAACACCAGCCGCATTCAAAGAGTCGGCAGATTGGAAAATAGCCGAGCCGAAGGACCAGCTTGCACGCGGGAGTTGGTGGAAAATATTTGGCGACAATGAACTTGATGCGCTGATCGAACAGGTCAACATATCCAATCAAAGTTTGAAAGTTTCGGAAGCGCGCTACCGTCAGGTGCAGGCGCTCACCCAATCGGCGCGCGCAAGTTATTTGCCGACAATTTCGACAAGTGCATCCTCCACGCGAAGCCGTGCCGCGTCGGCACGGTCAGCGGGTAACAACGATATTGCGAGCAATTACAGTCTCACTGCGAACGCGGGCTGGGAAATTGATCTATGGGGTCGCATTCGCCGGACGGTGGAATCGAACGACGCCAATGCCCAGGCGAGCGCAGCAGACCTTGAATCGGCGCGCTTGTCGCTGCAATCCGAGCTTGCGAATAACTACTTCCAGTTGCGCGTGAACGACGCGCAGAAGCAGCTATTCGCCGATACGATCACGGCCTTTGAAAAATCGCTGGAGCTCACCAAAAACCGCTATGCCGTCGGCGTTGCGGGCAAGGTCGATGTCGTGCAGGCGGAAACACAATTGTTGAGTGCTCAGGCGCAGTCGATTGATCTGGGTGTGCAACGTGCACAGCTCGAACACGCCATCGCGGTATTGATCGGCAAAGCGCCAGCGGATTTTTCTTTGCGCAGTATTGAATCCAATGCCGGTGCCAGCGTCGATTGGAAAGTCGCGATGCCGGCATTTCCGGTCGGCCTGCCATCGACGCTGCTTGAGCGGCGCCCCGATATTGCCGCCGCCGAGCGCCGTGCCGTGTCAGCCAACGCGCAAATAGGGGTGGCGAAAGCGGCATATTTCCCCACGCTAAGCCTGTCTGCATCGGGCGGCTTTGCAAGCCCAACATTGACGAACTGGATTTCTGCACCAAACCGCTTCTGGTCGCTGGGGCCGTCGCTCGCGGAAACGATTTTCGATTTCGGCAAACGCGCTGCATTGAGTGATCAGGCGATCGCGGTGTATGACCAAAACGTCGCCACCTACCGGCAGACCGTGCTGGAAGCGTTTCAGGATGTTGAAGACAACATCGCGGCGCTGCGCATCCTCGAGTCGGAGGCGGCTGTGCAGACCGAGGCGGTACGCGCAGCACGCGAATCGGTGACGCTCACGATCAACCAATACAAGGCCGGCACGGTGAGCTAGTTAAGTGTGGTCACGGTGCAGACCGCGCTACTGTCAAACGAGCGCACCTCGGTTGGGCTGCTGGGCCGACGATTAAGCGCGACGGTGGGGCTGATCAGGGCACTTGGCGGTGGCTGGAACGCGACCGATTTGGCTGTGAAATAGCGCTGTCATTCATCGCGCCGTCATTCGGGCAGAACGGGAAATCTG
>JANMPY010000006.1:0-3954 GCA_031370095.1 Betaproteobacteria bacterium | reverse complement strand
CGCCCGGGGCGACGTTGGCATGCCAGACCATTTTGTTTGAAGTCGAGGTACCGTTGGTGACGAAGAAACAATGATCGGCATTGAATATGCGCGCCGCATTGCGCTCGGATGCCGCCACGGGACCGGTGTGGTCAAGCAACTGGCCCAGCTCGTCGACCGCATTGCACACGTCAGCGCGCAACATGTTTTCGCCAAAAAACTGGTGAAACATTTGCCCCACCGGTGACTTTAAAAAAGCCACGCCGCCCGAGTGTCCTGGGCAATGCCACGAGTACGAGCCATCCTGCGCATAGTGAATCAGCGCGCGGAAAAACGGCGGCGCCAGCGAATCGAGATAGGCTTTTGCTTCGCGAATAATATGCCGCGCCACAAACTCGGGCGTGTCTTCGAACATGTGAATGAAGCCGTGCAGCTCGCGCAGAATGTCGTTCGGGATATGTTGCGAGGTACGCGTTTCGCCATACAGATAAATCGGCACCTCGGCGTTTTTGAAACGCACCTCCTCAATAAAAGCGCGTACCCGCAGCACCGCAGGATCGATCTCGGGCCCCGGCGTGAATTCTTCATCATCAATCGAGAGAATGAACGCTGAGGCACGGCTCTGCTGCTGCGCGAATTGCGAGAGATTGCCGTAACTGGTCGCGCCCAACACTTCCATGCCTTCCTTTTCGATTGCGTCGGCAAGCGCACGAATGCCGAGGCCGGAAGCGTTTTCCGAGCGGAAATCCTCGTCGATGATGACGATGGGGAAGCGAAATTTCATGGCGTATGCCTTAAGCGAGCAATTGAAGATGACGGGTGGCGAGCGGCGGATTATACGGTAGTGGGCAGTAGCGTCAACGTAGAAATTCCCCCTTTAGAAAAGGGGATCGAGGAGGATTTCAGATGCCTGTGATAAAGCAACCATTGTAAATCCCCCCTGCCCCCCTTTTCAAAGGGGGGAATGTCACTCATTTGCACAGCAGCTCTGGCAATTGCGATTCACAGACAATTATTTCAAATCTAGAACGCCTCATCCGCCCGCAAGTACCGCCACTGCCCAATCGGCAAATCCCCCAGCACCACGCGCCCGATGCGGATGCGCTTCAGGCCCACCACCCGCAAGCCAACCAGCTCGCACATGCGCCGGATCTGGCGTTTCTTGCCTTCACGCAAAATAAAATTTAGCTGATCTTCATTCTGCCAGCGCACCTTCGCGGGCTTTAGCGCCTTGCCGTCGAGCGACAGGCCGTGATTGAGCAGCTTCAAGTCATCAGGAGAAAGTTTGCCTTCAACACGGACCAGATACTCTTTATCCATGTCTGAAGTTTCACCGATGAGCTGCTTGGCCACGCGCCCATCTTGCGTGAGCACCAGTAAGCCTGTGGAATCGATGTCGAGGCGACCGGCGGGTGCGAGTTCTTTCAGGTGTTCGCGTTTGAATTCCACTGTCTCGCCCTGCATCTGATTTTCGGGCTTGATGAGCACAATCGCCGGCTGATAGCCCGGCTCCGGTTGACTTGAGACATAGCCGATCGGCTTGTTGAGCAGCACCGTCATGCGCCCACTCTGTGTCGCCACCGCCGCGCGATCAAGCTTCACTGTGACGCTCGGCAATACTTTGGTGCCCAGCTCACTCACCCGCACACCATCGACAAACACCCAGCCGCGCGCAATGTATTCATCGGCTTCACGGCGCGAGCAAATGCCACGCTCGGACATCAGTTTCGAGAGTCGTAAAGGTTCTGCTGCTGATTCTGGTTGCATGGCTATTGAGCGCTCGTCATTCAAGTTCACGAAGCTGCTAGTTTGACCGAACAAGGCGGTTTATGCTTAAATCGCTCCTCCAAACCACACGGGTGGTTAGCTCAGCGGCAGAGCACTGCCTTCACACGGCAGGGGTCACTGGTTCGATCCCAGTACCGCCCACCAGGAAATGCGCTGTGCTTATTCGCGGCATTGATCGGCATTGATTGCGGACGAAAGTCTATGCGCGTATCGATCCCTTCGATTTTTTTCGCCAGTGTCGTGATGCTCTGCTCGCTGCAGTCGGCTGTCACAACGGCACAAACGGTGATTCTCGTCCGTCACGGCCAAAAACTTGACGCCACATCCGATCCGGTGTTGTCCGTGCAAGGCGATGCACGCGCCACCCTGCTCTCCAACATGCTTGCAAGTGCCGGTGTTCGCGCGATCTACACCACTGAATATCGGCGTACAAAGCTGCACGCAGCACCCACGGCCAAACGACTCGGCCTTACGCCAATCGTGATTGCGGCCAAGGAAACCGACGCGCTACTCACAACAATTCGGCGTCATGCCAGGGATGATGTGATGCTGGTGGTGGGACATAGCAATACGCTGACGGCTATTCTGAAAGGCCTCGGCCATGCGGAGAATGTGACGGTGACGGAAGAAGATTTCGATAATCTTTTTATCGTCGCGATGCAGGCGGGTGGCGCGCCGACCGTGGTGCGGCTGAAGTATTGAGTGTCAACTCGTCTTTATCCGATTAAGTCAGACGCGGCGTTATCGCCACATTCACAGGCGCAGATCGCCATTTGACGCCGATTGCAGGGCATTTCATGGCTGGGAGCCGCGCCAGCGCTGGTGTTTCTGAAATTTACAAACAGCCTGCCGGGCGAACTAGTTCATGCCTGATGACACGTTTGCGGTCGCGGTCAGCCGCACCCTGCCGCCCGCCGCGCCTGAAAGTGCAAACCGCGCGATTTGAAAAATTGCGGGACGCTGCGCTGCACAAACAACGCGCGCGCCTTTGGCATTTTTTTTTATCCGAAAGAAAATAATTCAAATTCCCGTGACCGGTTTCTCGCCGCGCTTTCGTATGTCTCGATAGGAAGCAATGGTTTTGCCTCGCTTGCCGGTGGGCAGTGGCTCGACGTGAAAGCATTGGCGCATTCTTTCGCGACCGCGCCGTGACGTATTGGGCGTGCAATTGAACGACCCGCATTTGAAATCGCGACAGGAGAATAGCCATGAAAATATTCAACGCATTGAGCAGATCACTCGCCGCGCCGACCTGTTTTTTTTTGGCGGCGGTACTGCTGCTTCCGCTGTCGGCTCAGGCGGTGGATGGATTCGATCAGCCAGGCTCGGACTACGACAACTTTACCGCGAGTTCAGCACCGGTCTGCAGAAATAGCTGCGGCGGGGACTCCCGATGTCAGGCTTGGACATGGGTCAAGCCGGGATTTCAAGGCCCAGCGGGGCGCTGCTGGCTAAAACACAGAGTGCCGAAGCTGGTGAAGAATGCCTGCTGCAATTCCGGATCGCGCGAATACATTTCCAAGCGCGACGTACGCGCCGAGGATCACACGGATCGCCCTGGATCGGATTATAAAAATTTCGACATCGATTTCTGGAAGACTTGCGAGACCGCCTGCGCGAACGAGCAAACCTGCGCGGCTTGGGCCTACGGTCGGCCCGGCTATCAGGGGCCGCGCGGACATTGCTGGTTAAAAACCAGCGTTCCGCATCCGGTGGAGAACCCGAAAACGATATCGGGTGTGAAGTTCAAGCCGACCTCGGTCGCCATCGACCCGGGCACCAATCTGGTTCCAGCGCGCGACTGAACCTTGCGCAATCGCATCACCTGCCAGTAACGCTGGCCAGGTTTTCTTTGATTTCAGCAAAGGAGTACACGAAATGAAAACGACACAAACAGAATTGCAATCCTTGGATGTCAGTCGCGAAAAATTGTTGGCTTTTGTCGGCGCAATGATTGGCGGCGGCAGGGGGCGCGAGGATGACGAGCACCCGTTGCCACCGGGACCATGGGATCCGGTGATCCACGCCGCGTTCGAACGAATCAACGTGTTCGGCCCGAAGCCGGAACCGTGGCGGAGGATAGAGTCGGTTTTCGGTCCGCGCCCAGAACCTTGGCGGTTAATTTTCGCCAGCCTGATCGCGCGGCATCCGGAAATCTTCGACGCCCTCGGCGGCGGTCACAGTTTT
>JANMPY010000001.1:0-3007 GCA_031370095.1 Betaproteobacteria bacterium | reverse complement strand
CATGTCCATCGCCTGCAGGCCCGCGTGCATGCGCGCGAGCGAGCCATGATGGTCGGCACCAAGCTCGGTGATGGCGCGGATAAAGCCGCGCTGCCATTTGGTCACATGATAGGCAACATCGGGCACAAAGTAGGTATAGCTGCCATCGGATTTGCGCATGACGCGATCTTTGTCGTCACCGTAATCGGTGGATTTGAGCCACAGCGCGCCATCTTTTTCGTACGTGTGCCCGAGCTTGACAAGATGGGCGACAGTTTTCTCAACGAGACCGTCGGTGTAGAGCGAGGACTCAAGGTAATGAACATCAAATTGAACGTCGAAGGCTTTTAGGTCAAGATCCTGCTCATGGCGCAACGCGGCAACGGCGAATTTTTGCACCGCCTCCAAATTTTCACCCTTCGCGTCCTGCGGATAGTCTTCAGCATACCGCGTCGCAATTTCAACGATGTAATCGCCGCGATAGCCACCCTCCGGAAACGGTGCGTCGATGCCCGCTTTTTCGCGCAATCGAGCCTGCACCGACAACGACAGATTGATGATCTGCGCACCGGCATCGTTGTAATAAAACTCGCGGCTCACGAGCCAGCCTTGACATTGCAACAGCCGCGAAATGGTGTCGCCAATCGCGGCACCGCGACCGTGGCCGACGTGCAGCGGGCCGGTTGGGTTGGCGGAAACGAATTCGACCATCACCTTTTGGCCATTGCCCTCGTTGCCTTTGCCAAAATCATCTGCGGCGGCAAGCACGGCGGAAACCACCCGCGATTCTGCCGCGGATGACAGACGAATATTGATAAATCCCGGCCCGGCAATTTCTGGCGTGGCAGCCAGTAAGCCCGACGCTGGTAATGCGGCAACGATGGCGACGGCAATGTCCCGCGGTTTGGCACCGAGCTTTTTGGCGAGCTGCAACGCGCTGTTCACCGCGAAGTGGCCGTGATCCGGGTTTTTCGGTTTCTCAACCTCGATCACGAACGGCGCGGCCTCGGCCTTAAGCGCGGGATAGGCGATGAACAGCGCGTCTTGGAACAGTGCTGCGATGGCGCTTTTATTGTCGATGAAGGATGACATGCTTGGCTTAAAAGTTAGCCTGAAATTATAGCGGGAAGGGGGGTCGAAAGGCGACTCTGGCCCATCGTCTCCACGGCACAAGGCATGAGTGCATCGCTGCTATCGACAAAGGGTAACCACTGGCACTGGCGGGGCTTGGCAAGCATTTATGTCCTAAGAGGCGCGCCCGTGCTAGCGTTTCGTCTGGACTTCCATCCGCAGTCAGGTGACAACAATGCGTCGCCGTCGCATAATTCCAGCACAACGCAGCTTTTCCAATCGTCAATTTCACGGGATATGAAGTTACGCCGATGACGCTGGATGAAACTGAACGGGCGCGCAAATCGGTAGATGCCATTTACCGCGCCGAATCGAGGCGCGTTCTCGCGACCCTCATTCGTCTGCTCGGTGACTTTGATCTTGCGGAAGAAGCCCTGCACGATGCCTTCAGAGCCGCGTTGGAGCAGTGGCCGTCCGATGGTGTACCGGCCAATCCGCGCGCATGGCTCGTGTCTGCCGGACGCTTCAAGGCCATCGATAATTTGCGGCGTGGCGCGCGCTTCAGCCCGCTCGATGAGGATGCTGAAGCTTTGATCAAAGCGGCTGATGATCCTGCGTCAGCTGACAGCGACGACATCGAAGACGACCGGCTGCGGCTGATATTCACTTGCTGCCATCCTGCGCTTGGGCCGGATGCGCAGATTGCCCTGACGCTGCGTGAGGTGTGCGGCCTCACGACAGAAGAAATTGCGCACGCCTTCCTGACCGCAACGCCGACGCTTGCTGCGCGCATCGTGCGCGCAAAAAATAAAATCCGTGAGGCAAAAATCCCTTACCAGGTGCCGTCGAAGGAGGAATTGCCGGAGCGGCTCGATAGCGTGCTACGGGTAATCTATCTGGTGTTCAACGAAGGCTACTCGGCATCGAGCGGCGCGTCGATCACCCGCCACGATCTCGCCATTGAAGCGATACGCCTCACGCGCCTGCTTGTTGCGCTACAACCGGAACCCGAAGCGATCGGCTTGCTCGCGCTGATGCTGCTGCACGAATCGCGGCGCGGTGCGCGGTCGACGCCGTTGGGTGATGTAATTTTGCTGGAAGATCAGGATCGCACGCTTTGGAATCGTCCAATGATTCTGGAGGGCGGCGCTTTGGTGGAGCATGCGCTCTCGCTGCATCGAGCCAGAGCGCAAATCGGGTCGTATAGCATTCAGGCGGCAATTTCGGCACTACACGCCGAAGCGCCCGATGCCGCCTCGACTGACTGGGCCGAAATCGTCGGCTTGTACAACGTGCTTAACCACCTGCAGCCCTCGCCCATCGTGGCGCTGAATCGCGCGGTGGCGGTGGCGATGCAGGACGGCCCGGAAGCAGGTCTCGCGATTGTCGATGCGATTCTGGCCAACGGTGATCTGCTCAACTATCGCCTGGCCCATGCGACGCGGGCGGATATGTGTCGACGGCTGGGGAGGAATGCAGAGGCTCGCACGTCCTACCAGCGGGCGCTGGAATTGACCCAGCTTGAACCGGAGCGGCGGTTTTTCGAGCGGCGGCTAAATGAATTAAAAAAATAATTGGACTGTTGTCGAATTGGTCGCCAACCAATCGACTAGTGGATGTAGGCGGGTAGTTTATCGACGAGATTTTGCGGCAAACCCATTCACAACAACGCACAACAAGGAGTGTTCAACATGCGATTCATGATCATCGTAAAAGCCACAAAAGAATCCGAAGCCGGTGTCATGCCGGGCGAAACACTGCTGGCCAACATGCAGAAATTCCACGAGGAACTGGTGAAAGCCGGCGTACTCGTCGACGCTTCCGGGCTGCAGTCGAGCGCGAAGGGATGGCGCATCAACTACACAGGCGCGGCGGCGGATGAGCGCACGGTCACCGACGGCCCGTTCGCCGAGACCAAAGAGCTCATCGCCGGCTACACCATCATTGAAGTGAAGTC
>JANMPY010000649.1:0-2904 GCA_031370095.1 Betaproteobacteria bacterium | reverse complement strand
CGAGTACGTGTTGAATTTGCTGCCCAAAGGTACGCATGAATATCGTCGCTTCATTACACCGGCTGAGCTCGCCACGATGGCGCGCAACGCGGGGCTTAACGTCACCGGCTTTACCGGCATGACTTACAATCCGTTTAGTAGAGTCTATGCACTTAACGACGATGTGAGCGTGAATTACATCGTCGCGTGCCGCAAACCCGCTTGAAAAATATCCCTTGAACACCAACCGCCGCCATTTTCTCTCACTCCTGTCAGCCGCGCCGCTGCTCGGCGCGCCGTGGGCAACCGGTCTGCGAGCCAGCACTGGCGAGGCTCTCCAGCCATCCTCACTATTAGTGTTGGTGTACTTGAAAGGCGGCAACGACGCCTACAACACGTTCGTGCCGCTAAACGATGCGCGTTACAAAAAGCTGCGGCCGACGATAGGCATCAATCGGGATCAACTCATCCCGTTTTCCACCACACACGGTTTCAATCCGGCGTTGAAATCGTTGCTGCCAATATGGGAAAACAAGGAAATGGCGCTCCTGCAAGGCATCGGCCAGCAGGAAGTCACCAACCAACACTATCGCGATCTGGAGACGCAATTCACCGGTGCCAGTCCCGATCAATATTACGACGATGGCTGGCTCACACGTGCATTGAACGCAAATAGCGGTAATAGCCGTCTGGGTAAATCTGCACTCGATGCGCTGGCATTTGGCGACCTCGATATCCGTGAATCCGACCCGATGGGTCCGTTTCGCGGCAACAAGATTCGCGTCATCAACATGCAGCATCCGTCAGAGTGGCTCATTGCGCAAAAAGTCGCTGGCACACAGCATCTGACGAGCACCCCTGCGCGTGCGCTCGTAAATACCTATGCGCAACCGCAGCGCGTCATGCTGAAAACCAATTTTCCGGCGAATGAATTTGGCGATGCACTCAAAGCGACAGCGCAGCTCGCTGCAGCGGGCATGGCACCACCTGTTGTCCATATCAGCCTGACGGCGGCAGACGATGATCAACATCACGCTTTTGATACGCACTGGGAGCAGCAAAAATATCACGGCGCAACATTGACGCGTTTAGCCGAAGGTCTGGCTGCGTTCCGCAACGCGATGCGCGAAATCGGCCAGTGGGACAATACACTATTGGCAACCTACGATGAATTTGGCCGCTCACCAAAAGAAAATGACAGGCAAGGCACCGACCACGGTTGGGGCTCCACGCAAATCGTGATCGGCGGAAAAGTAAAAGGCGGCCTGCTGGGAGAGGCGATGCCGGTGGTTGATGTTTTCGCCATCGACGGGCCCCCGCCGGTGATCGACTATCGCGAGCTCTACACCACCATCATCGAGCAGTGGTGGCGCGGCAACGCACGCGGCGTGTTTGATCGCAGCTTCAAGCCTCTGGATCTGTTGCGGTCGTAATTGATCGCGCGCGCCAACGCCTCAAGGACGCCAGCGGTGAGAGCCGTGCTGTTCGATCTCGACGGCACGTTCGCCGATACCGCGCCCGACATGGCGCGCGCCTTGAATGTCATCCGCCGACAACGCGGGCTCGCCGCGCTGCCACTCGCTACCATCCGCCCGCATGTTTCACATGGCGCGCGCGGCATGCTCGATGTCGGCTTCGGGATCAGCCCGCAACACGAAACGTTCGTCGCGCTGCGTGATGCGTTCTACGATGAATATCAGCGCAACATCTGCGTTGAAAGTGCGCTCTTCGACGGAGTCGATTCACTCGTTGATATGCTGGAGAAACACAACATCGTCTGGGGCATCGTCACCAACAAAGCTGCGCGTTTTGCGCTGCCAATTGCCGAAGCACTGGGCTTCGCGCAACGCGCCGCATGTATTGTTTGCGGCGACACCACCGCGCATACCAAGCCGCACCCCGCCCCACTGCTGCACGCCGCTGCATTGATCGGCGTGAATCCTGCACACACCATTTATGTTGGCGATGATGAGCGCGACATTCAAGCCGCGCACGCTGCTGGCATGCGTGGCGTGGCCGCCGCATACGGCTACATCAATGCCGATAACGATACCAAGGCTTGGGGTGCCGAGTTTTCCATTGCTACTCCGTATGGTTTAAGGCCGCTGTTTTTCGATTAAGCGCTGTCGGTCGTCCCGCCCTGTCGCACTCGAATTCAAAAAAACAAGCTTGTAAAACAGTGGCGCATAAAACCGTTCGCACACACGATCCCTTGTTGCGTAAATACGACAGAACTGCGCGCTCAACGCACTTTTAGGCTCTTGCCCGTCGATGTTTTCGTTTTTATAAATTTCCAAGCCATTGATTTAAATCATTATTTTTTTGACGCGCACGAGCCACTACAATTTGTTGAGGAAATGGTTGGCGACGCTACAATACGTCATCAGTTCTCATCTGAGGCTGCGAAATTCTTCTCGTTAAAAGCGAAATTCTCACGGGACTACGCGACCGTCACCCACACCACAGAAAGGGAGTTTTCATGTTTCATCCTAAAAAAATCGCCACGGCGCTTGTCGCAATTGGCATCGGCAGCATGGGCTTTGCATACGTCGCGCACGCGCAACAAGCACAAAAAGTAGACAAGATCGAAGTGACCGGCTCGAACATCAAGCGTGTAGATTCCGAGACGCCATCACCGATTCAAGTCATTACCCGCGAGGACATCCGCAAAAGCGGTGCCAACAGCGTGGCTGAATTGTTGCGTGATATTCCTTCGATCGCGGGCGGTTCATTGAACGACTTCAACGCCGGTAACGGCTTCGCGCGCGGCACCCAGTCAGTCTCGCTGCGCGGCCTGGGCTCGGTCGCCACCCTCGTACTGGTTAACGGTCGCCGCGTGGAAACCGCGCCAGTCGCCGACCCGAATCTGGGACAGGGCTCATCCTTCAATTTGAACGTGATCCCGGTGGGCGCGATTGATCGCAT
>JANMPY010000647.1:0-4462 GCA_031370095.1 Betaproteobacteria bacterium | reverse complement strand
CGATAGCGTCATCGGCCGTGATCTTGCCACCGGCACCGGCTGTTGACGCGTGTGCTCGTGTTGAACGTGATTGGCGCGGCTGAATATCGGCAGCAAGCGATCATATTCGTGCTTGGCCACCGCGTAGCACTCGCACGTGCGCTCCTCGAGCCCTTCGCGATCCAGCACATCGATGTGCCCGCGGCTGTAGCGGATCACGCCGGCGTGTTGCAGCTTGAGCGCGGCAGCGGTCACGCCTTCGCGCCGCACACCGAGCAGGCTGGCCAGCAATTCCTGCGTCATCACCAATTTGTCGGTAGTCAATCGGTCGAGACCGAGCAACAATCGGCGACACATTTGCTGGTCGATCGAATGGTAGCGATTACAAACTGCCGTTTGCGCAACTTGCGCGATCATGGCCTGAGTGTAGCGCAGCAGTATTTCCAGCACCGCGCCCGGGCGCTGGAATTCGCTTTTCATCATTTGTGCGCGCAGCCGGTAAGCTTGCCCCGCGCTTTGTACCACCGCCTGGCTCGGCGTGGCATTGCCGCCCATGAAGAGCGAAATACCGACCACGCCATCGTTACCCACCACCGCGATCTCGGACGATGCGCCCTCTTGCGTCATGTACAGCAAGGACACAATGGCGGTGGTTGGAAAATAAACATATACGGGCGGCCTGCCAGACTCGCATAACACCTGACCCAGCGCCAAATCCACTGGCTCAAGTGCCGACTGCCATCGATCCCATTCGGTCTCAGGCAGTGAAGCGAGTAACTGATTATTTCGCGGGTCGGCAGTGTGGCGGCATGGGGCGTTCATCGGCTTCTCTGTGAATGCATCGAGCCTTCATAATCCATTCAAGAGCGTGCGTAAGGCATCGGCGGTAAACGGTTCCGTGTGTAGGCATATACCTACAACATCACTTGCCGCAGTGGTGCGCGGACGCAACGCGCAGATCTATGTCGCCAACCTGCCAGGCAACAGGCGGTCGTATTCTTTTTTCACGACTGCGTAACACTCGCAGGCGCGCTCCTGAAGCCGGTCCCGATCCAGCACCGTGATATGGCCACGCGCGTAGCGAATCAGCCCAGCTTCCTGCAATTTTAGTGCCGTCTCGGTGACACTTTCGCGACGTACGCCCAGCATGTTCGCGATCAGCTCCTGCGTCATCACCAGCGCGTCGCCCTGCAAACGATCAAGGCTCAACAATAACCAGCGACATAGCTGTTGATCGAGTGTGTGATGCCGATTGCACACAGCCGTTTGCGTCATTTGCGTGATCAGCGCCTGCGTGTAGCGCAACAACAGGTGTAGAACCAGTCCGGCGCGGTTGAATTCGTCTTTCATGACATTCGCCTTCAGCCGAAAGCCCGCGCCCGCGCTTTGCACCACCGCACGGCTGGGTGTGGATTCGCCGCCCATGAACAGCGCGATGCCGACAATACCTTCATTGCCAACGATGGCGATCTCGGCCGAAGCACCGTTCTCCATCACGTACAAAAGCGAAACGATGGCGGTAGTCGGAAAATACACGTGGGCAAGTGTGCCGCCTGCCTCGTAAAGCACCTGCCCCAGTGGCATGCCGACCCATTCCAGATGCGGCAACCAGCGTTGATACTCGGCCTCTGGCAGTGCGGCGAGCAGATGATTCTTTTTGGGGTCATGCAGATCCGTTGGCGCGCCGGCACGTTTCGCGATATTCGGGGTCGGGGGTTCGTTCATTGTGGACTCTGCAGCGGTGTTCGCTTCTGATATTTTTCTGGTTATTTTTTGTTGGAAGCTTTGATTATATTGAGCCCACCGCATCTGGTATGTTCGATGGCGCACATACCTGCGAAATTAATGTTGGTGAGGTGATCGACCGGCAATTTGTTCGACCGTTGCTTGCCAAGCGCACGTAAAAAAGCCAGCCTCACGGCTGGCTTTTTTATGCATCGACGACCTGTTTACGGTACGCGACGCTCAATAACGATTTGCTCAACTTCAACGCGACGATTCGGCTCCAGGCACTTGATAAGCTCGACGCGATTTTTGTTCGAGCATTGCACCACGGGATTGCTCTCGCCTTTGCCGACGGCAGTCAAACGACCCGACGCGATGCCCTTGTTGGTCAAATAATTTTTCACCGTATCAGCGCGACGCTGCGACAAACCCATATTGTATTTGTCAGAGCCCAAACGATCCGTGTAACCGGTGATGGTGATGTTATTGACCTGCGTATTGCGGCTCAACACATCAGCAATTTCGTCGAGCTTTGGCTGCGGCATGCGCAAGTCCGAGCGATCAAACGCGAACAGCTCGGTGGCCGAAAGCGTGTAACGCTCAAAGCGCGGTGGCGCTGGCGGCGGCGTTGGTGCAACCGGTGCGGGTGGCGCAACGACAGCCGGTGGCGGCGTATACGGCGCTGGCTCTGGTGTTGCGCGCACAATCGGTGCCGCCGGCTTATTGAACGCGTAGGTCAGACCGACCGTAAAAATATTGGTGTTGGCGCGGTCAAAACCGAAGTCTTCGCTACGAATGTAGGCGTGCGCGCGGCGTGCATCGGCCTGCATGCCCCACTGGTTGTTGAACGAAAATTGAAAGCCGACACCTGCGTTCACGTAGGGCGAGTTGCGGCTTTGATCGATATTGCGCGAGTAGACTTGGCGCTTGTCAAATTCGGCGCCGGCACCGACGAGTACAAACGGACGAAAGTTGCTGCGGGAAAACATATAGAGGCCGTCAACACCCAGCGTGTTTTGCTGATAGCGCACGCCGTTAAAGCGCTGGCGCGAGTAAGTCGGGCCAAACTGGATATCCCAGCTTGGTGAAATCGGCTTGCCGAAACGCAAGCCTAAGCCATTGCCGTGATGGTGACTGCCGAATTTCTCGTCAGGACGCATTACGTTAATGCTGGGTGCGACATACCATGATGGATTGTAAGTAGGATCGTACGAACTACTTTGCGCGATCGCGCTTGAAGCAACCGCAGTGCCCAGCAGGGCGACGGCAGTGGCGATTTTTTTCATTTTATTCATGTTGACCTCGTGTGATAAGAAATGTGCTGATCGACTCGTTATGGAGTCCGTTATACGGAATTTCACGGCGACCAAGGCCACCAACAGCGTACGAGCATGGTTACCGAAATTTGCGTTTTCAAATGTCGGACAGCTTGTCCTAAATGTGTAGGACATCGGCGCATTTCGGCGTGCTGATCCATGTTGAAACTTTCCAACGATGGTTTAGGCAGGTGATGGGTCGTCACTTTGCGTTGGCGACCGCGAGTCTTGACACTGGGGAATTCAGGCAACCGGTTGCCGCATTGCTACCTGCTCAGTGCAATTTCTTTTTAGTGGGCTTCGCCTGCGCTGCTGCTGATCCGGGTTGCTTCGTGGTCACTTTCGGTCGCTCATTTGCACGGTTCCGCAGCGACTGAAAATATTTGTAAATGTCCACCACCAACATCGGCAAATCCTCGCGGCATTCATTGAGCAACTCGGCCATTTCGCGCGGCTTGATTTGCTTTAATGCTTTCGCGTCGATTTCGCCCGCGAGGAGGCTGATCGAAAACAGCAGTTCGTTAATCTCATCCTCTTCGCCTGCCTCGATCCATGACACATCTGAAACCTCCACGCCGTCGAGATACGCCTGGCACCACGCGCTGTAATCGTACTCACCTTCAGCAGCCGCATTGGACGGCTCGGTAAGATTTAGCACCAGCCCGAGCGATTCGCCTGCCGCCAGATCGGCGACGATTTCGGCGTGAAATCGCAGCAATAAATCTTTCACTGCTTGCGCCTGATCAACGCTTTGGTAGTCGGGATTACCGAGCACGGCGGGCAGCCATATTGCTGCGCTTACCTGTAGAGGCCCGCTGATGACTGCACAAAGAAAGCCCTGAATCTCGTCCAGCCCCATCGCCAGCTGCTTGAACGCGGGAGAGGCGAGCAGCGTTTCGAGATGCGAGATTTCGGCGTTGGTTAAAGGGTTCGGTGTCGCAGCGGTGGAAGTCATGGTCATCTCAACGATTAATCCAGCCTGATTATGTACCGAAGTCGCCCCGACACAATTTGAAATACTTGAACGCTTCAAAAGGTGTAATGTCTATCTCACTGGGATCCGCTGATTTGGCGGAAAACGGTTGACACGAGGTGACTATCATGAAAAAGTTTTTGCTGATTTCCGGATTGGCGCTGGCTTCCGGGTTTGTGTGGGCTGAAGAAGTGGGCAAGGTGCTGTCAAGCACGCCGGTCACGCGCGATGTCGGCGTGCCGCAACAGCAATGCGCACCGGATGCGGGCCCGCGCGATGCGTGCCGTAGCGTGACCAATTTTGAGTCGCGCACCATTGGCTACAAAGTTGTTTATGAATACGCCGGCAAGCAATACACGACGCAAATGGCGCAGGATCCGGGTGCGACAGTGAGCCTGCAAATTACGCCCGCCGTGACCTCGCGCACGGTTACGCGCACCGTGACTGCGCCGGTCGCGGCGGATCGCGA
>JANMPY010000645.1:0-3273 GCA_031370095.1 Betaproteobacteria bacterium | reverse complement strand
TTCTTTTGCTCAGCCGTTAACGAAACCAGTTTGTTCAGCGCACCGCGTTCCTTGAAGCTCGCCGTGAACTGCAGATTTTCGAACTTGAGATAAATTTCTGCACCGGTGATTTCCGATAGCGTGCGCGAGTACATGCAGGGCGAATTGGCGACGTGCCCTTTGAGGACTTCGCGCGCGGCCTGAATGTCGGCAAGCGAGATTGTTGTCATGATCGCCTATTGCAAAAATTGATAATCAACATCCGGTGTCCGCCCCGAAATCAAATCCGCCAGCGCACGCCCCGAACCACATCCTTCGGTCCAGCCGAGCGTACCGTGGCCGGTATTGAGAAATAAATTTGGAATGCGCGTGCGTCCGATGAGCGGGCAATTCGACGGCGTCGCAGGACGGAGACCCGTCCAATAAACCGGGTGGTCGTAATCTGCTGCTTTCGGAAAAAGCTCGCGTGCGCGCTTAACCAGAGCCTCGGTACGCACCAGCGAAAGGTGCGTGCTGTAGCCATCGAGCTCGGCCGTACCGGCGATGCGCATGCGATTGCCGATACGCGAAAATACAATCTTCATCGCCTCATCGGTGAGGCTCACCATCGGCGCACCTTCATAGCCTTCGGTGGAGAGCGTCGCCGAATAGCCTTTGGCGGGATAGACGGGAATGGTGATACCGATGGGCTTCAACGCCAAATAGCTGTAGCTGCCCATCGCGCACACATACGCATCGGCACTGTCGGTTTCAGTGTGTCCGGTCGAATGGCGTAAACGCACGCCGCTGATTTTTCCGGCATCCGTTTCAATCGCCTCCACGGTCGCGCCGTATTTGAACGCAACCCCTTTGGCGCGGCACAGCGTCGCCAGATTTTGTGTGAACTTGAATGCATCGCCCGATTCGTCGGTCGATGAATAGGTGGCACCGGTGAGGCGATCGCGGATTTGATGCAGCGCCGGCTCAATCGCAATCGCTTCATCCACCGTTTTTACGTCACGCTCAATACCGTATTGACGCAGCAAAACGGACGCTGATTTACCTGCTTCAAAATCATCTTTGTTGGTATAAAACTGCAAAATGCCGCGCGTCAGGTGATCGTATTCAATGCCGGTTTCAGCACGCAATTCCTGTAGCGCCACGCGGCTGTATAAACCAAGATTGACCATCTCGCGAATGTTGTGCCGAAAACGCCATGGCAAACACTCGATCATGAAGCGCATACCCCACGAAAGCTGATGCCATTCAAATTTTGGCCTAAACAGCAGCGGTGCGTCTTCCTGCGTCAACCATTTCAACACTTTGAAAGGCGCGGATGGATTGGCCCACGGTTCCGATTGCGAAACGGAAATCTGCGCGCCGTTGGCGAAACTGGTTTCGAGCCCGGCACCGGGCTGGCGATCAATCACCGTCACTTCATGGCCACACTTGGCGAGATACCACGCGCTCGCGGTGCCCACGATGCCGGCACCCATTACGATGACCTTCATGCACTGCTCCATTGATTAAACCGCGTCGGGGAATTTTCAAACTGGCACATTGCATGCCGATAATCACCGCCCCACGCAACGCCGCAAAGTCTATGGGTTTAGACTACCATTGTCAAAATCACTCACACTCTTCAATGCAAACAAACCTCGACAATTTTGTGCAAGCCGCCTGCGCGTTTGACCCGGCCGATTCCTTGCTGCCATTCACGGTCGAAGGCGTGTTGGCCGGCTGGATGAAGCGCTCATTCGCCGAGCGATTACGCGAATGGCCGAGTGTTTTTTCAGTGCGACCGCGTGGTGTCGGCATGCTCGGACATTTCGAAACTGCCGCGCATCGCAGCGTAGCGATTGCCGAGGTGGTTGAATCTCTCGCCACAGAAACCGTGATCTGCGGCTGGCGCAACGAACTCGTCACGGTCGCCGAGACCTTCTATTCGCAGCACTTGTTTCACATCGAACGCGCCGCTACGCGGCACTTCGGCTTAACGATGCATGCATCGCATCTGAACGGCCTCACCGTCAAAAATGGCGAACCGCACATGTGGATCGCGCAGCGCGCGGACAGCAAATTTGTTGATCCCGCCAAGCTCGATAATCTCGCCGCCGGACGCATCCCGCGCAGCATGTCGCCGTTTGACAATATGGTGAAGGAGGGATTCGAGGAGGCAGGAATTTCTGCAGCACTCGCGAAAACCATCAAAAGCGCAGGCGCTGTGCGCTGCAAACGCGAAGTCGAAGAGGGCCTGCACCACGAAATCATTTTTGTTCATGACATCAACTTGCCTGAAAATTTCGCGCCACAAAATCAGGACGGCGAAGTGAGCCGTTTTGAATGTGTGCCTATGATGGACATGCTCCAGCGCCTAGAAATGATGCCGCATGCATTCACGGTCGACGCGGTGCTGGTGGCTCTCGACTGCCTGATTCGCCACGGCTATTTCAACGCAGAGCGCGAGGATTATCTGGAAATCATTCACGCGATGCGGCCTTAGGTGGCGTTCGTTCGAATGCAGCGCGGTGCAAAAACCGGGAAATCTGTCTTCCCGGCGCAGGCCGGGATCCAATTGTCGTGAGACGTCACATACGGGGAAAATTGGATCCCGGCCTGTACCGGTACGACGGATTTTTATTATTCGTATGTAAAAAGCAAGCACTGGCGCAGATCCCAGACGTTTTTTGCTCCGAAACACCCGCCAATGCTTGATCCACACTAATTTTTGCCGCTAAAAAACCTTGAGCCTCTACGCCCTATCCCTCGTCCTCACCGCCGCCCTCCTTCATGCCAGCTGGAATTATTTACTCAAAAAATGCGGCGGCGGCATCGGCGTACTCACGCTGTCGGCCATCGTTGCCACGGTCGCATTGACACCGTTCTCTCTCTATCTTATTTTCGCCGACCATTTTAAATTTACGCCAATCATGATCGGTGTCATCGCAGGCTCAGGCGTGCTGCACATGATTTATTTCCTGCTGCTTGATCGCGCGTATCGCTCCGGCGGCGATTTATCGGTCGTCTATCCACTCGCCCGCGCGACCGGGCCGCTGTTGACCATCGTCGTTGCCACGCTGATATTCAACGAGCGCATGTCGGCGCTGGCGCTGTCCGGTGCGGTGCTGATCCTCATTTCCGCGTTGGTGCTCACCGGCAATCCCGCCAAACTATTCAGCAAAAACGCGAGCGCCGGTGCCGGTTTCGCGCTGCTCTGTGGCTGCATGATCGCGAGCTACACCATCTGGGATAAGCAAGCGGTGGCGGTGCTGCTGATCCCGCCGGTGTTGTTCGACTGGGGCGCAAACCTCTCGC
>JANMPY010000628.1:0-3534 GCA_031370095.1 Betaproteobacteria bacterium | reverse complement strand
ATGTTTGTTCCGTATTTGGAAAATTAAAAAATCTTGCCGCCCTCGTGAGGCAGCGCGCTACTTCGCGGCGGCTTCCTCGCCGATCACATCCGCCCCTTTGGGTGGCACGAAGATGAATTCTTTGGCGTCGATTTTCGGATTGCGTTCGAACTTCAAAAAATTCAAACGAGTGCGATTGCCGAACGCATCGTTTAATTCCATCGCGGCCAGTTGGCCTTTGGCAAAACCAAGTCGAAACTTTTCGATGCCGCCGTCTTTTTGGCGCGGCACCGCATCGAGCCAACTGAAGCCCTCGGCGTCACCCGAGGCCACCAGCGTGAATGCGTTCTCAATATCGCCTTTGCCCGCGAGCAGCGCAGCTGGCGTACTGGAAAATGCCTGTTCCAGTTTCCGGACGGTGACTTGATTCAAGTCCTGATCAAAAAATGAAACTTTTTTCCCGTCGCCGACGATCACTTGTGCGGGTTTATCGTATTGGAAACGGAATTTGCCGGGGCGCACGAAGCTAAGCGTGCCGCTGGTTTTTTGGCTCTGTTTGCCTTTGGCATCGACGACGACTTGCTCAAAATTGGCGCGACCCGATTGTGTGGCGGCAGTGAAGGTTTGGAAATCGGTGATGGCGTTGGCCAAGGTTGGCAGCGGGAATAATGCCGCACACACCAGCATTAGAGCCGTGAATAGACTAATCGACTTGGCTTGCATATTTCTCATTCTTCCAAATTACGGTTGGGTGCCAAAATTTCCCGATTTCCATTCGTCTGCATCGACGAAACCAGACCCGCTTTTTCCATGTCTTCCAACAGCCTCGCCGCGCGGTTATAGCCGATGCGCAAGTGCCGCTGCACCAGTGAAATCGAGGCGCGTTTGTTTTGCAGCACAACCTGTACTGCCTGATCGTAAAGCACGTCTTTCTCGCCACCGCCATTGCCGCTACCCTCACCCATGCCGTCGAGCATCGCCTCTTCAGGCGCATCGAGAATGCCTTCGATGTATTGCGGCTCGCCCTGTCTTTTCAGATGGTCAACCACACGATGCACTTCGGCATCGCTCACAAACGCGCCGTGTACGCGCTGCGGCATGCCGGAGCCTGGCGGCAGATAGAGCATGTCGCCCTGACCCAGCAGCGCTTCAGCGCCCTGCTGGTCAAGGATGGTACGGGAATCGATTTTGGAAGACACTTGAAAGGCCACGCGCGTCGGGATATTGGCTTTGATCAAACCGGTAATCACATCAACGCTCGGACGCTGCGTCGCGAGGACAAGATGGATGCCCGAAGCGCGGGCTTTTTGTGCAAGCCGCGCGATCAGCTCTTCGACTTTTTTGCCGACCACCATCATCATGTCGGCCAATTCGTCGATCACCACCACAATCAACGGCAGCGGCTCCAACGGCTCGGGCGCGTCGGGCGTTAACGAAAATGGATGTGGCAGCGGCGTGCCTTTTTCTTTCGCGTCGCGCACCTTGGTGTTGTATCCGGCCAGATTGCGCACGCCGACCGCGCTCATCAGTCTGTAGCGTCGGTCCATCTCAGCCACACACCAGCTCAGCGCGTAGGCCGCATGCTTCATGTCGGTGACGACAGGCGCCAGCAAATGCGGAATGCTTTCGTAGACCGACAGCTCGAGCATTTTCGGGTCGATCAAAATCATCCGGACTTCGTTCGCCGTGGCTTTGTAGACGAGCGACAAAATCATCGCGTTGATCGCAACAGATTTTCCCGAACCGGTCGTGCCTGCGACCAGCACGTGGGGCATTTTGGCAAGATCCGTGACGACGGGCCGACCGGCGATGTCTTTACCCATCGCAATCGCTAGCTTGGAAGCCATATCGCCGTACACGGTCGAGCCGAGAATTTCCGAGAGCCGCACGATTTCGCGTTTTGGATTCGGAATTTCCAGCCCCATGTGCGAGGTGCCCGGAATCGTCTCGACGACACGAATCGATATCACCGACAGTGCCCTCGCCAAATCTCTGGAAAGATTCACAATTTGCGAACCTTTCACGCCGACTGCGGGCTCGATTTCATAGCGGGTAATGACTGGACCCGGATGTGCGGCGACTACTTTTGCCAGCACATTGAAGTCGTTAAGTTTTCGCTCAATCAGACGCGACGTGAATTCGAGCGTGTCGTTGGTCGGGCGCTCGATGCTTTCGTCCGCTGGGTCGAGCAACGCAATCGGCGGCAGCGGCGAATCGGGCAAGTCCGAAAACAGTGGCGCCTGTTTTTCCTTTTTCACGCGATCCGATTGTTCAATCGTCGTGACCGTCGGTTCAATGCGAATCGGCGGATGGTCTTCGATCATCCGTTTCATCTCCACCACTTTTTCGTCGCGTGCGACGACTGCCTGATCGCCTACTTCGCGATCACGCCGTGCCTCAATTTTTCCCTTGACGAGGAAATACAGCCACTCGACGCCCAAGCCGATTTTTTCAGTGAGCTTGATCCACGACAGACCGCTGAATACGCTGAAAGCCCCCGCGCAAATCGCCAGCAACAGCACCGTACCACCGAGGAATCCCAAACCACTCTCGGCAACATTGGCGAGCAGGCCGCCAACGACGCCACCGGCACCATTCGGCAGCGCGCTCTTGAGGGAATACAGGCGCACCGCTTCAAGCGTGCTGGAGGCAATAAGCAGAACGAAAAAACCAACAAGCGCGATCACCAGATTGCGCCGATCGAACACGCTCCACGTTTCAACGCGACGAAATAATCGCATCACCGCGAACCCGGCCAGCGCCACCCACCACCACGCGGAAAGGCCAAATAAGCCGAACAAGAAATCCGAAAACCATGCACCGGTCGCGCCGCCTTTGTTGAGCACTGGTCCGCCGCTGCCGCTGAAAAAATAGCCAGGATCGCTCGCGTTGTGCGTGGCAAAAATCAGCACCAGATAAAACGCGAGTGCCAGAAATAAAATCCAGCCAGCCTCGCGCATGAGGCGCGAAAGCCGCGTCGATTGCGGGGTTGCCGCGGCGGGTGCCGGTGCGGTGGGATCAAAGATGTCAGTGCGTGCGCTCATTGGTCATGATTATAGCCGTTGAGCGCGGCGCAACTGCTGCGCGATTCAAAACGATGGCGGCAGTTTTTGATCGTGAATCGTGATGTTTTTAGCCTCAACCGAAATATAGCCGCGATCAGAAAGATCTTTGAGGATACGGTTGACCATTTCACGCGATGCGCCGACCATGTTGGCAATATCCTGCTGCGAAAGCTTATCGCCGACGACAAGCTTGCCGTCGTTGACAATGGCAAGCTCCAGCAGCGTGTTGGCGACGCGACCGTAGACATCCATCAACGCCAGCGTGGAAATCTTGCGGTCGGCATCACGCAGGCGCTTCGCCAACGCTTTCATGACGATAGCGGCGATACGCGGCGCTTTGTCGATGCAAATCTCGAACGCCTCGTGGGAAAGGATGCGAAACGTGGCCGGTTCCAGCGTAGCAACGGAAGCCGAGCGCGGCTGCTTGTCGATCAAGGCCATTTCGCCAAAAAAATCGCCGGGGCCGAGAATTTTCAAAATAATTTCGCGG
>JANMPY010000627.1:0-4828 GCA_031370095.1 Betaproteobacteria bacterium | reverse complement strand
TTTTCAGTAAGTTCAGAAATTTGGCTTCGTCCAGCACATCTACACCAAGCTCGATAGCCTTGTCGAGTTTACTGCCCGCTTCCGCTCCTGCAATTACATAATCCGTTTTTTTCGACACGCTGCCCGACACCTTCGCACCCAAGGCTTCAAGTTTGTCTTTCGCTTCGTCCCGCGACATCGTCGTCAGTGTGCCAGTCAACACCACCGTCGTCCGAGCGAAAGCACTAAGAGCCACCCCAGATGGCGCGTCTGGGGCATTTTCAGCCTGCGAGCCGCCCCCATGCTTGAGATCCATTTCCGGCCAACTCACCCCGCAGGCACGCAACTGCTCAACCACTTCACGGTTATGGGGCTCATCGAAAAACTGTCTGAGACTCTGCGCAACCACCGGGCCTACGTCATGAACCGCCAACAGTTCATCGACAGTCGCATCCATGATGGCGTCCAAATTTCCGAAATATTTAGCGAGGTCTTTCGACGTGGTTTCACCGACGTGACGAATGCCGAGACCAAACAAAAATTTCGGCAGCGTGGTGCGTTTACTTTTTTCAATTGCGGCGAGCAAATTGGTTGCCGATTTGTCCGCCATCCGTTCCAGATTCGACAATGCCGTGAGCCCCAGCCGATAGACATCAGCCGGTGTATGTACCACATCGGCATCGACCAATTGGTCGACCAGCTTATCGCCGAACCCTTCAATATCGACCGCGCGGCGCTGGGCAAAATGCAACAACGCCTGTTTGCGTTGCGCAGGGCAAATCAGGCCCCCACTACAACGGGCGATGACTTCACCTTCAAGTTTGACGATCGCCGAATCGCACTCCGGGCAGCGCGTTGGCATCACGAATTCGGCGGCATTCTCCGGACGTTTCTCAATGACGACCGCCGCAACTTCGGGAATCACATCACCGGCACGGCGCACCACCACGGTGTCACCAATACGCAAGTCTTTGCGGCGAATTTCTTCTTCGTTGTGGAGCGTCGCGTTCGACACTGTAGTGCCGCCAACAAACACCGGCTGCAAGCGTGCCACCGGCGTGATCGCACCAGTGCGACCGACCTGCACGTCGATACCGAGCAGGATTGTGGTGGCTTCTTCTGCCGGAAACTTGTGGGCAATCGCGAAGCGTGGTGCGCGTGAAACAAATCCGAGCGTCTGCTGTTGATCGAATCGATTTACTTTATAAACCACGCCATCAATGTCGTAGGGCAAGGTCGCGCGTGTTTGACCGATGTGCGTGTAAAACTCATGCAATCCAGCAGCACCCTGCACGACACGGCGTTGTTTGGCCACCGGAAAGCGCAGCGTTTCGAGCCAATCCATCAGCGCTGAATGCGTCGCCGGGATCGTGCCGCCCTCAACGGCACCGATCCCGTAGACGAAAAATGTCAGTGGCCGCGTGGCGGTAAGCTTTGAGTCCAACTGGCGAAGCGCGCCCGCCGCCGCGTTGCGTGGATTGACAAATAACTTTTCGCCCTTGGCCGCCTGCCTTGCGTTGAGCTTGTCGAAATCTTTGCGCAGCATGACCACTTCGCCGCGCACCTCAAGCAATGAAGGCAACGCAGGCACTGCATTTCCCTGCAGCTTAAGCGGAATGGTGCGGATCGTTTTAAGATTTTCGGTGACGCCCTCACCGACCGCACCATCACCGCGCGTGGCACCTTGCACAAACACGCCGTCGATATAGGTAAGCGTGATCGCGAGCCCGTCGAATTTCGGCTCGCACGCATATTCAATTTCCGCATTCGCCGAGTCAAGGCCTTCGCGGCAGCGGCGGTCAAAATTGTCGATGTCTGCATCGGTGAACGCGTTGCCCAATGACAACATCGGCACACGGTGCGTCACTTCGACAAACATTTCCAGCGGCTTGCCGCCGACGCGTTGCGTAGGCGAATCCTCAGTCAATAGTTCCGGATGTTGGCTTTCGAGCGCGACCAACTCGTGAAACAGTTTGTCCCATTCGTGGTCGCCGATGGTCGGCTGATCGAGAACATAATAATTGTGATTGTGCTCGTCAAGCGCACGCTTCAATTGCGCGACTTTCGCAGTGATCGATGCGTCGACCGGCATGGGAAGGTTACGAGTGCAGCATTAAGAGTAAAGCCGCAGCGCCGCAGAGCTCCCCGGCGCAACACCCTTGGCCTCCATCTCACCGGCAATGCTTGCGATGGTCTCGGCGATCACTTTGCGACCGTTCGCCGTGAGGAGTTTACGGTTGTCATCGACCACATCGCCTTGCAAGGTATCGGCAAATCGCAGTGCCAAGGTCATCATGCGCTCGAACGCGCTGCCCGGATGCGGTGCGCGCGGTACGTCCAACGCGAAGGTGAGGCCGGTAAGGTACGCGCCCACCTGCCTGATGCCGGGCGGCTCATCGGCGTTCATGTTGCGCAACGTAAATAAGGCATGGCCGCGTTCATCACGCATTTCGTATTCACCCGAGTCGAGTGCAATCAGCCCGTTCGATTCGGCAAGTCCGCGCACTTTGGTGGTGGCAAAAGTCGCGCCGTTTTTACCGATGACGTTTACTGCAATCTCAATGTCCGTGTCCGCGCAAAACGTATCCACCGTCTGCGCACGCGCAACGGCCAGATCAACGTCCTCGCGCTGCGAAACCGCGCCGATGCTCTGCGAAAACGCGATCATCATTTCGTTGAACGCATGCAGCGTATTGCCATCCACCATGCCGTTGCGTGAGGCCAGCTGCAGCCCCGCGCGCAACTCGCGAAAGCCATCGCGATCATCGGCGTTATGCGCGTCAATCGGCTGCCACAAACCGCCGACGAGACCCTCCCAGATGATGCGTTTGGAGACGCGCTGCGATTGCTGCACCGTCGGCCAAAATTGATCGGGCAGGATCGGTGCGTCCGCCAACAGCAGTGCGACCGTATCAATTTCAGCGTTGATTCCCGGCAACCTGGCGTCGGCAGCGCTTTTCGGCATGATGGGTGCATCGACCGTCGGCGAATCAAAACCCATCAAGTCATCATCAATGGCTCGCCCGGGTGCGGTTGCGGATGGCATGGCGCCGAGCTGCGGCTCGACCCGATCAACGCGGTTACCCGTTTCATGCAGCAACACATCGCGATGATCCGACGAGAAAGCATGCTCTGCAAGCTTCTTGTATTTTGCCTCCTGCCAACGGTTGTAGACAATCACCACAATGATAATCAACACCGCAACGCCGACGAGTGCCCACTGGAAATCGCTGATCATTGTCTCGCTCTCATAGAACCCATGGTAAACCTAAGCTGCCACCGGCACCGGTGCCGCCGCAAATTTCTTCGCCGCGTGAATATCGACTTCGACGATACGCGAAACGCCCGGCTCGTTCATGGTCACGCCGACCAGTTGCTCACCCATTTCCATCGTCACTTTGTTGTGCGTGATGAACAGGAATTGCGTGGAGACCGACATCTTCTTGACCAATTCGCAGAAGCGGTCAGTGTTGGAATCATCCAGCGGCGCGTCGACCTCATCGAGCAGACAGAACGGCGCGGGATTCAGGCGGAACAGCGAGAACACCAGCGATAACGCAGTCAACGCTTTTTCGCCACCCGACAATAATTGGATCGATTGCACTTTTTTGCCCGGCGGTTGCGCGAACACCTGCAAACCAGCGTCGAGAATTTCGTCACCCGTCAGTCGCAGGTACGCGTTGCCGCCGCCAAAAAGCATCGGGAACAGTTCGGTGAAATTCTTGTTGACGATATCGAACGTGGTCTGCAGGAGATCACGTGTTTCGCGGTCGATGCGTTTGATGGCCGACTCGAGTGTGGCGATGGCTTCATTCAGATCGAGCGACTGCGCGTCGAGGAATGCTTTACGTTCGCTCGCCAGCTCAAGCTCTGCAAGCGCCGCCAGATTCACTGCGCCCAGTTCGGTAATCGCTGCATTCAGTCGATTGATTTCAGCCTGATATGCAGTCGAGCGGGATTTTTTTTCCACCGTCTCGGCGAGTTCTTCAAGATTGGCACCAGCGTCGGCAAGCTGTTGTGCATAATTTTCTTCGTTGATGCGCGCTTCCTGCTCCTTCATGCGCAGCTCGGTAATCTTGTCGCGCAGTGGTTGCAGACTGTGCTCGATGGCACTTTTTTTCTCTTCCAGCTCTTTCAATACGCCGGTCGCCGATTCCATCGCATCGCGGGCGTCAGCGAGCGCTTTCTCGGTGTCAACTTTTGCACTCAAGGCCAGTTGTAAACGTTCCTGAATATTGCCTTCCTGCAAATTATCAAGTTCAAGTCCCAGCGCGGTTTTACTGAGCAACACCGCCTCGGCGCGCTGCGCCAATTGCGCGACCATCTCGGTCAGCGACTTGATTTTGTCGTGGCAGGAACGCTCGAAATAATTCGCCTCCTGCGCCGCGCGGTCAGCCGCATTCACCCGCTCGCGTGCGTCAGCAATCGCGCGCTCAGCCTCGTGTTGCCTGGCTTCCAGCGCCATTAGCGCGTCGGTCAAGTCGCCGATCTTGTTGCCACCTTCTTCCAGCCGCGCCTGCGCCTCGGCCATTTCGGCGCGTTCTTTCTCAATGTCGGCTTCAATAATGGCGAGTTCTTCGCGAATCGCGGTGCGACGCGATTCGGCTTGCGAGGCGGCTTGGGAAAGTTTCAGTGCCTCCATTTGCAACGCGTGTTCGCGATTCTTTGTTTCTTGAATCTGGCTACGCAAATTACGCAGCACGTCCTGTGTTTCAGTCAAACGCGTTTCGCTTATCTGCTGCTGTGATTCAAGCGCGTGGCGCGCTTCGATCTTGCCGGGCAACTCAATTTTCAGCGATTCAATTTCGCGTTGACGTTGCAATACGCCATGCAATTCCGATTGCGGGCC
>JANMPY010000544.1:0-14481 GCA_031370095.1 Betaproteobacteria bacterium | reverse complement strand
ATCAGCGCGGTCGCCGCTGGATCGTTGCGATGATGGTCAACCACGCCAACGCGATTCAGACGCAGGCGGCGCAGGACGCGTTGGTTAGCTGGGTGTATTCGCGTCCGTGACGCCGCATCCAGATTATTTCCGCGCATAATCAAGCGCTACACTTCCCGGCAGATTATCGCGCCCCTTCCTTGAATTCGGCCTTCAGCACATTACTCAAAGCGTTTCGATTCAAGCCGCGCTTGCTCTCGCACCTGAAGACCTATCGCCGTGAGGACTTCGTCAGTGACTTGGGCGCAGGCGTCACGGTCGCGATGGTGGCGTTGCCATTGTCAATGGCGTTCGGTATCGCCAGCGGTGTGCGGCCTGAGCAAGGTATCGCGACGGCGATCATCGGCGGATTTCTCATCTCACTGCTGGGTGGCTCCAGGGTACAGGTTGGTGGGCCGGCCGGCGCGTTTGTCGCGTTGTTGTACAGCATCGCCGAACAATACGGCGTGGCGAATTTGCTGATCGCCACCATGATGGCGGGCGTGCTGCTTTTCGCAATGGGGGCATTTCGCATGGGCAATCTGGTGCGCCTCATTCCGGTTTCCATCGTCATCGGCTTCACGGCGGGCATCGCGGTCATCATCGCCATTTCGCAGGTGAAGGATTTGCTTGGCCTCAATATCCCGAAGCCGCCGTCGAATTTCTTTTCGCAGATTGCCGTGATTACCGAGCGCATCCACACTTTCAATTGGCAGGCGCTCGCGGTTGGGTCAGTGTCGTTATTGATGATCGTGTTTTGGCCGGTGCCGAAAGCCGCGCAGGCATCACGTTGGCGCGGTATCACCGCCAGGTTACCGTCCACCGTGGTGGTGCTGGTGTTGTCATCGCTCGTCGTGTGGTTGTTATCTCTGCCAGTCGAGACCATAGGCAGCAAGTTCGGCGAGCTACCGCGTGGCTTGCCTATTCCCCACTTTCCGACATTTGATTGGGACACGGCGAGAAATCTGGTGGCGCCGACGATTGCGATTGCGTTGTTGTGCGCGATCGAATCGCTGCTTTGCGCGCGCGTGGCCGACGGCCTGATCAATGACCGCCACGATCCGAATCAGGAATTGATGGCGCAAGGCATCGCGAATTTCTTCACGCCATTTTTTGGCGGCATCGCCGCGACCGGCACCATCGCCCGCACCATGACCAATGTGCGTTCCGGCGCGCGTTCACCCGTGGCGGGGATCGTGCATGCGGTCACGTTGCTCTTGATCATCGTGGTGGCGGCACCGCTGGCGGGGCTCATTCCGCTCGCAGCACTCGCGGCGATATTGTTGTGGGTGGCGTACAGCATGGCGGAGTGGGGTGAATTTGCGAAGCTCAAGCAGTTCTCGATGTTTTATCGCATCACGATGCTGTCGACGTTTTTCCTCACCGTGGTTTTTGATATCGTGGTCGCGGTGCAAGTTGGCCTGATTCTGGCCAGCCTGTTTTTCATCTACCGAATGTCATCGCTCACGCGAGTTGAAGCTATTGATTTGCCCTACGATCAGGCGCGCTTGCCCGACGGGCGTGTGGTCGGGGCGGTGCGCATTTTCGGCTCGCTTTTTTTTGGTTCAGTGACGAAGCTTGAAAACCTGCTTGACCCGGCTGGCAAATTGCCCGATGTCCTAATTCTGGAAATGCATCAGACCATCAACATGGACAACACCGGACTGGATGCGCTCGAAAACCTTCGAAAGCTGAGCGTCAGGCGCGGCGGACTGATGATGATCGCAGGCGCCAATGAGCAGCCGTTGATGCTGATGAAGCGCAGTGGTTTCGTTGCGCGTCTGGGTGAGGATAATCTGCGTTCATCGCTTGAAGATGCCTTGTACATCGTTGGCGCGCCGCGTGAGGCATTGCTGGATCGCGACGAGCTTTAATTTCTTCCTGAAAATCGCGCAACCAGAAAATCCACAAACGCCCGCACCTTGGCCGAGAGATGACGACGGCTTGGATAGACCGCGTAGATGTTGTACGGCGCTGGTTGATATTTGGCGAGGATGGTTACCAGGCGCCCGGTTTTAAGCAGCGGATCGACAATGAAGTCGGGCTCGTGCGCGATACCGACACCCTCAGCCGCAATGGAGGCCAGCATCTCGCCGTTGTTGGCGTGCACGCTGCCCTTGATGTGTACCTTGAGATCATTTTTCTGTCTATCCAGAAATAGCCATTGATTTTTCACCGACGCGTATTCGTAGGTCAGACAGTTATGCGTTACCAGATCCTGCGGGCGTTTCGGCGTGCCATGGCGGGCCAGATATGCCGGGGACGCACAGGTGACGAGCCGCATCTGGCCAATTTTGCGCGCGATCAGATTCGGGTTGCCCAGATCGCCGATGCGAATCGCCAGGTCCAGTCCTTCTTCCACCAAATCGACAAAGCGGTCGGATGCGGAAACGTCAAACAGCACCTCCGGATGGCGCGCCTGAAACGCACCAATCGCCGGCGCCAGATGCGGCACGCCAAAATTGATCGAGCAGGTGAGGCGTATAGTGCCGCGTGGTCTGGCGTTGCTGCCCGATGCCGCCGCTTCCGCTTCCTCCAGATCAGCAAGTACCTGCAGCGTGCGCTCGTAAAACGCCCGACCACTTTCGGTGATCGAGACGCGACGTGTGGTGCGATTCAGCAGTCGCGTATCGAGATGCGCTTCCAGCAGCGCGATATGCCGCGAAACCGCCGAGGTGGACATATTCATCCGCTCGGCGGCGCGGGCAAAGCTGCCCTGTTCCACCACCTTCACAAATACCGTCATCGCCAGCAGCCGGTCTAGTGCCATTTTTTGATTATTTTGTTTTTCGGGATAATTAATTGCTATTAAAACGCTTTATCCCAAATAACGCAACCGCCATAATGCATTGCCTAACATCAGTTTTCCCATTTTTCACACCCAAAGGAAATGCCATGAAACTATTTTTCTCCCCCGGCGCGTGCTCACTGTCCCCACGCATCGCCTTGCTTGAGGCAGGTCTGCCATTCACCACCCAGCAGGTCGATCTCAAGGCGGGACAATTGGCGGGTGGCGGCGATTTCGCGGCGATCAACAGTAAAGGTTCTGTACCGGTACTGCAATTGGACAACGGCGAATATCTGACCGAAGGCCCCGCCATCGTGCAATACATCGCCGATCAAAGACCCGAATCGGGCCTGGCACCGAAGGCCGGCACCATGGCGCGTTATCGCCTGCAGGAAATGCTCAATTTCGTCACCTCTGAAATTCATAAAGGTTTCAGCCCCTTGTTTGATGAAACGCTGTCAGCGGACGCGAAGCAAAATTTCAAAGACAAGCTCGGCAAGCGTTTTGACTGGCTTACAAAACACCTTGAAGGAAAAAACTATTTGATGGGCGATACGTTCACCGTTGCCGATGGTTATTTGTTCACGACGCTTAACTGGGGCCAGTGGGTCGGCGTTGACGTCGCGAAATGGCCGGTGCTCGTCGCCTATCAGGCGCGCGTGTCGGCAAGACCGAAAGTGCAGGAAGCTTTGAGGGCGGAAGGATTGATCAAATAGTCACCGCCAGCGCAGCGGCCTCATCCAAGCGACATTATCTGACGCAGCGGTAACCAGTTCCTTCCCCTTCACGAGGGGGAGGTTAGGATGGGGTAACAATCGCAGCACCAATATTAAGAATATTCCACCAACACGCAATACAAAAATCCATCATGCAAAAATTCTCCACCCTCTTCATCTCCCACGGCTCCCCTATGCACGCCATCAACGCCGGTGCCGCAGGTGAAGTGTGGGCAGCGCTGACTAAAAAATTACCGAAGCCGAAAGCAGTATTGATGGTCACCGCCCATTGGGAAACCAATCTCCCCATGCTCTCCGGCAACGCCAAACCCGCAATGATTTACGACTTCAACGGCTTTCCGGAATCGCTCTACAAAATTAACTATCCTGCACCCGGCTCGCCCGACATCGCGGCCAAAGCACAGGCGTTGTTAAAAGACGCGGGCTTCACTGCCGGCATCGACGGCTGTCGCGGTTTCGATCACGGCACCTGGGTGCCGCTATTGAAAATGTATCCCGATGCCGACGTGCCGATCGTGCAGCTCTCGGTGCAGACCGCCATGAATCCACAGCATCACTACGCAGTCGGTCGTGCCTTGGCACCGTTGGCCAATGACGGCGTCTTGATCGTCGGCTCTGGCCATCTCACGCATAACTTACGCGACTGGATTCAGTCACGCGAGCAAACTGCCCACGCGCCTTACGCACAAAAATTTCAACGCTGGGTGTTTGATCGGCTCCTCGCACAAGATGTCGATGCCCTCGCAGCCTATCGCAGCGACGCGCCGGATGCAGTACGTGCGCATCCCACCGAGGAACATTTCCTGCCGTTGTTCGTGGCACTCGGCGCGGCAGGCGAGCATGCAGAACCGGAGCGCGTGTTTGATGGTTTTGAGGGCAGCGCGCTGGCGATGGATGCGTATCGGTTTAATTAGCAGCGCAACGTTATGCGACGTTTTGCATCTTGTTGGCGTAGTCGCGGCCTGCCGTGGGTGGCGGCAGCAACTTTCCGTCTTTGTGATAAAGAGCGATTGCTTCTTCAACGACTTTGCACAGTTGCTCAAAGACCGCCTTTTCATCCAGGCCGTGGCATCCACCGTAGATCAGACCCGGTGAGCTTCCGACAAAGCATTGATCCTCGTCTGACCACTCGACAATTTTTGCGTACCTGGTACTTTCGTTCATGACGTTGACTCCTCGATGCTGCGTTTTACAGCGCGGATCTGGTATTGCTTTGCATCCTCGCCAAGTGCTCCCGATATTGTGAGCGGTTTCGAAACTCTCGGGTGGACAAAATTCCGGTGGCTGCCTTTCCCGCCGCGATTGACGAAGCCGGCGCGTTCAAGCTCGGCGACAATTTCTTTTAATTTCGGTGGCACGAGATATCCGCTAAATGTTTAGACGCGACACGAACTCAACATCGTTGCCAGTAACATAACACCACGAACAGAACCGCGACAAGCGGCAGAATTCTTTCCGCAGAGCAAGCACGCAATCGGCAGAAATAATGCTGCAGACAGAAACGAAAACACTAGTATTGGCGCTGCTTGCAGGCCGAAAACACGCCAAGAGCCCCACCAGTGCTTGTGTTTATTATTCTCACTACACCTGTCATTTCGAACCAAAGGTGAGAAATCTGCTTTTTCTTTTGTGTGATTACAGCAGATTTCTCACCCGATAATGCCGGGTTCGAAATGACAGCGCAGTGGAGCGGTAGCCGCGCGCGTACGATGTCGTGGTGACATGTTGCCTCGCTACAACCGCACCGCCGTCTCCAACGCCAATTCAATCATCTCGCCAAAGCTCGTCTGCCGCGCCTCCGCACTCAAGTGTTCATGCGTGCGAATCTGGTCAGACACGGTGAGAATCCCCAGCGCCCGCGCGCCGTATTCGGCGGCCAATCCGTAGAGGCCGGCCAGTTCCATCTCCACGGCGAGCACCTGCATTTTTTCAAGCTTGTCGAACAGCTCTGGTTGCGCGCTGTAAAAAAGATCGGCCGAAAACACGTTCCCCACACGCACCGATTTTTTTTGGCTCTCCGCCACCTCGACTGCGGTGCGCAGTAAATCATGGTCAGCAATGGCCGCGTAATCGTGATCCATCAAACGCATGCGATTGACTTTGCTGTCGGTGGATGCACCCATCGCGATAATGATTTCGCCGAGCTTGATTTCTGCCATCAATGCGCCACAGGAGCCGACCCGGATCAGGTTTTTTACGCCGTAGTCCTTGATGAGCTCGGTCGCGTAAATGCTGCACGACGGAATACCCATACCATGCGCCATCACCGACACGCGCTTGCCCTTGTAGGTGCCGGTGTAGCCGAACATGTTGCGGATGGTGTTGACTTGCCTTGCATTTTTCAACCATGTTTCGGCGATGAATTGTGCACGCAGCGGGTCGCCCGGCATGAGGACGGTTTCGGCGAAGTCGCCGGGTTGGGCGTTGATGTGGGGAGTGGGCATGTGGAGGTCTTGTGATTGATGTGGGTTGCGAAAGCTGCGATGTCCGGCAGCTGCGCCTCCTTCCCCCGCTATGTGGGGGAAGGTCGGGATGGGGGTGTCGTTGAAAATGGCACATCAACTTTAGCATCGCCCCCATCCCCGCCTTCCCCCGTGGCCAGGGGAAGGAGCAGATTGGTGATCATAAAAATAAGTTGCATCAATTATGCAGCAGTACGTTAATGCCAGTCTTTCGACGAATGCTCTTTTTCGAATTGCTTCCGGTCTTTAGAAAACTGCTCTGCCAATTCATCGCGCCCTGCCTTGGCCGCAGAGACCAGCCTGTCATCGTCATCAAAATGCGGAATCATCGCCTCCGTCACGCTGATGTTGTGGCGTCGAAAAATATTGGCCATGTCGCGCGCGCGAAAGCGGTCGAACCCGATCGCTTCGAGTGCGTGGCGACCCGCCATGAGGGCGGATTCAAAGGTTTCGCGTTCGACAATTTCCACGCCGCGCTGACGCAATTCAAGATAGTGCGTGACATTGCGCGCACGCGCGACGATTTTCAGATTCGGAAAATGTTCACGCACGATATCGGTGAGTTGCAGACTGTCCTCAACGTCATCGATTGCGTTCACCAACAGCTTCGCGTTTTTGGCTCCTGCCGCATGCAACAAATCGAGGCGCGTCGCATCGCCGTAAAAAACCTTGGTGCCAAATTTACGCAGCAACTCGATTTGATCGGGATCGTGATCAAGCACGACAGCACGCGCGCCATTGGCCAGCAACAGGCGGCCAACGATCTGGCCGAAGCGACCGAAGCCGGCGATGATGACGGGCGCATCTTTTTCGTCGATCACATCGGCTTCGTCTGCGGCATTGTTGGCGCACTCCATGCGCGTCATCCACCAGTCGTGCACGATCAATAACAGCGGCGTGGTCGCCATCGACAGCGCAACCGTCATCGTCAACAGCGCTTCCCATTCTTTGGACAGCACACCCGCGAGGCGCGCCGCACCGAACACGACAAAGCCGAATTCGCCGCCCTGTGAAAGCAGGATCGCGAACAGCCAGCGCTGTTTCAAGTTGATGCCAATCACCCGCGCCACCACCCACAGCGTGAAGATTTTCACCAGTAAAAATCCCAGCACCAGCACCGCCACCATGCCCGGCTGACTTAACAACAAACCAAAATCAATCGCCATGCCGACTGAAATAAAAAACAATCCGAGCAGCAACCCTTTGAACGGTTCGATGTCTGTTTCCAGCGCATGCCGATATTCCGAGCTCGCCAGCAACACGCCCGCGAGAAACGCGCCGAGACCCATCGACAATCCTGCCAGCAACATCACCTGCGAAATGCCGATCACCAGCAACAATGAAAACGCGGTGAATACTTCGCGCAAATCGGTCGCCGCAATGATGCGCAACAGCGGTCGCGTGAGATAGAGGCCGATGACAATCACCGCGCCTATCGCGCCGAAAGCCTTCAATGCGTTCAGCCAGCCGGGATCAGCGTTAGCAATCGTCTGCGTTGCCAACAACGGGATGATTGCCAGCAGCGGGATGGCGGCGATATCCTGAAACAGCAAAATCGCAAATCCCGCCTGACCCGTCGGCGTTGGCAAAAAATTTCGCTCGGTCATCGTCGCCACCGCTATCGCGGTGGATGAAAGCGCCAGTGCCGCGCCCACCACCAGCGCCGCTTTCCAGTCCAAGCCCAGCAGCATCGCCCCTATGCTTAACGCAAGACCGCACAAGGCAATTTGCAAGGATCCCCCGCCGAAAACACTTTTGCGCATTGCCATCAATCGCTTCGGTTCAAGCTCCAAACCAATCACAAACAACATCAGCACCACGCCAAATTCGGAAAAGTGCATGGTCGATTCCACGTCCTCAATGAAGCGCAGGCCCCACGGCCCGATCACGGCACCAGCAATGAGATAGCCCAGCACGGCACCCAGGCCGAAACGTTTGGCAATCGGTACGCAGATGACGGCAGCGGCGAGATAGATGAGCGCGTCGATCATGGTTTTGCATTCCACTCGGCAAGTTGCGCGCGGAAATTTGTCGCGACACCCGCAATGTCCGCGTCACTCACCACATGCGCGCCGTGCAACACAATCGGCGTTTGCCATTCCATTCCGCAAAAGCGCGCCGTCTGCTCAATCGGCAGGGCAAATTTTTCAAACGGTTGCGCATGCATGCCGCTCGGCGAATAAGACCCCTCATCACCCCCAGTACTCACGACCCAAAGACAATTTTTGCCGCGCAACGCGTTGCCGTCCTTGCCATACGCCCAGCCGCGCAACAGCACCACGTCGAACCAGTGTTTCAGCATCGAGGGCACGCTGTACCAGTAAATCGGATTGAGCCACACCACCAGATCTGCGCGGGCGAGTGCCGCCTGTTCTGCGGCGACGTCGATGTCGAAATCGGGATACAAATCGTAAAGCGAGCGCACTTCGATGTCGGGCAAATCGCGGACGGCATTGAGCAGCGCCTTGCAGGCGCGCGAGTGTTGCGGGTAGGGGTGGGCGTGAATGATAAGAATCATGTTGGTGAAGTTTAGCCCACGTGTGCGCCGATGCGCGCGACGCGATGGCATTGCCAGATACTGACGGCGTGCGTACCGGAAATCTTGAAATCCCCGTGGTCATCCGCTGTGGCGTCGGGATTTTTTGGCTTGACTGATCGACATGAATGTCTGACATCATTGATCCGGTACGGCGTCCATGCATTGACCCGATGCATCGATTTCACGTCAGGCCGGTTTCGGCTTTATACGGCACAGGTAGTAAAGCCAGGGGTCCGTGCTGCGGTCGATCTCGCCGGAGCCTGTTATTTCCTCGCCACTCTCCAGCGAAAATACCCTCACATCAGAGAACCAGTGCTGTAGCTGCGTCAGCTGCTCGCGCGGTTGGATGTAGTACAGAGACAGACCATTTTCGTGGGCGCCGTCATTGATGATCGCGTGGGGCGCCGCTCTCAATGTTTCGATTTTCACTCTGGGCCGGAGCCGGATCCACCAATCCAGCCAACCGACAAGCTGCCGAAAAGTCCTGAACGGATTCCGACTGAGGTGCTCACGAAACGGGTTCAGGCGATCAACGCTGAGAATATTGTGAGACGAAAAACAGAAGAACGCGCCGTTCCGTCCGACGCGATGAACCTCGCGGAACACCTTGAGCCGGTCGATGTGGGAAACGCAGTCGATGCCGTTGAAGCTGAACAGAATCAGGTCGACACTGTCGGCGTCGACCTCGCACATATCGACGGCGTCGCCCACTTTGAAGACCGCATTCGGGAGTGTGTCGCCGAAACGCCGCATGCAGGCATCGATCATTGGCTGCGAATAGTCTATGCCGATGTAGCTCCTCGCGCGTTTTGCCAGGTGCGCGGTGGTTCGGCCAGCGCCGATACCAATGTCCAGCACATCCATGGTCGGCAGGCTCGGGTCAAGCTCGCCGAAAATCGTTTTTTCCGGTGCCTGCAGCTCGGAATCCCCGCTGTATGCGCTGACGACATTGACGCTTTCCCAGGTTTTTTTGTTCGGCATCGTTACGGCTCTCCAATTCTCGGCAGGATACGCATTCACCGCGCTAACGAACATACGATCAGCTTGTAGCGCACGGGCTGGTGGGAGGCCATGCACTAATTAAATCATGACAACGCAAGAGTGAAATTATTCACCATCGAAACGACAACACGAATCTATTTTTTCACTTGAGCGGCTAGTGGTTGTTGGTGGAAATGCCGAAATTCAACACTGCGATGAAACGCTAACCGCAGTGTTGCGAGGAAAATTCAGTCAAGCACGAGCACTGGCGCGTCTCACAGGCATAAAACACCCCAAACGTCGCGCCAATGCTGGCGTTTCATAATTTTCCACACGCAGCCGATGACCAAGAGCCGCCATCGCGTTAAAATCATGTGCTGCCTAATCGCCGCCCATTCCCGTGGCGCGCGCTGCGGCTTTTGAGGAGAGATTCATGCCACTCGTATCCATGCGCCAACTGCTCGACCACGCTGCCGAAAACGCTTACGGCCTGCCCGCTTTCAACGTCAACAATCTGGAGCAGGTGCAAGCGATTATGGAGGCGGCTGCCGAGACCGATTCGCCGGTCATCATGCAGGCCTCGGCCGGCGCGCGCAAATATGCGGGTGAAACATTTCTTAAGTACTTGATTCAGGCCGCGGTCGATTCCTATCCGAATATTCCGGTCGTGATGCATCAGGATCATGGTCAGTCGCCCGCAGTTTGCGACTCTGCAATGAAGCTCGGATTTTCGAGCGTGATGATGGATGGCTCGCTGGAGGCTGATGGCAAGACGGTAGCCAGCTACGAATACAACGTTGATGTCACGCAAAAAGTGGTCAACATGGCGCACGCCATTGGCGTCTCGGTCGAGGGCGAGCTTGGCTGTCTTGGCTCGCTGGAAACGATGAAGGGCGACAAGGAAGACGGCCACGGCGCCGAGGGCACCATGACGCGCGAGCAGTTGTTGACCGACCCGGATCAAGCGGCCGATTTCATCAAGCTCACCGGCGCGGACGCGTTGGCGATCGCCATTGGCACCTCGCACGGCGCGTATAAATTTACCAGGAAACCCACCGGCGATATTCTCGCGATTGATCGCATCAAGGCGATCCATGCACGCATTCCCAACACGCACTTGGTGATGCATGGCTCGTCAAGCGTGCCGCAGGATTTGCTGAAAATCATTCGCGACAACGGCGGCGAAATGAAAGAAACCTATGGCGTGCCGGTCGAGGAAATTCAGGAAGGCATCAAAAACGGCGTGCGTAAAATCAATATCGACACCGATATCCGCCTCGCCATGACGGCTGCCGTGCGCAAATTCATGAACGAAAACAAATCACATTTTGATCCGCGCGATTTTTTGAAACCTGCGCGCGCGGCCGCGAAGGTAATTTGCAAGCAGCGGTATGAGCAGTTTGGTTGCGCGGGACAGGGATCGAAAATCAAACCAATCACGCTGTCAGTGATGGCGGCGAAATATGCGAAAGGTGAGTTGAAGCAGTTGGTGAAGTAATGGGCTCTGAAGCGGACACTGCGACGGCAGCGGCCACCCAATGCCGCAACTGCGACCTCCGCTTCAGCAACGGCAGCGCCGCGTATTGCTCTAACTGTGGGCAGGCGACCGCGTTGCATCCGCCGACATTTTTTGAATTCGTTCACGAATTCATCACGCACTACGTCGCGCTGGAAGGCAAACTTTGGAAGACACTTTGGTTGCTGTTTTTCAAGCCCGCCGAACTTACGCGTGAATATCGGCAAGGCCGCAAGCAACGCTATATCTCGCCATTGCGCCTGTACATCACGGCAAGTTTTTTGTTTTTCCTGGTAATCAAGATTGCGGGCCTGGGCTCAACGATTACGTTCGACACGCCGGATGAAGAAGCACGCATGAATACGCCGATGTTTGTGACGAACGTAAAAACAGGCACCGCCACCGAGCGCCGAGCGAATACCGGCAAAGAGGCGAAGGAATCGCCAGTCGTCAGTAACGCCGCCGACCATAAATCAGGCGTAGATGCCGACGATAAAACCGTTGTAGATAAAGTGGAGGGGATTGCGTCGGACGCGGCTAGAAACGCAAAGCAAAGCGCGATAGAGGGTGCAAAAAATTCCAGCGCAAAGGAAGACGATTCAATTGATGTTGCCGATTTTAATTGCGCCGCCGGTGGAATACTCTGCCCCTGGTTGAAAAGTCACTTGAAACAAAAATACAATGGCAAAACGCAAACTCAGGTGTTGGGTATGTTGAAAGACGGCACCATCGCCAATATTCCCTATGCCCTGTTTATGCTGCTGCCGCTATTCGCGCTGTTGACCAAGCTTTTGTATGTCAACCGTGGGTATTATTACGGCGAGCATGTGGTCTATGCGCTGCATATCCATGCGTTCACATTTTTTGTGTTGTTGCTGTTCGCACTTGTGCCTGGCTGGCTCGGCACGCTCGTGTTCATCGCTGCGGCCGTTTATTATTTGGTGGCGTTACAACGATTTTTTGGCGGCCGGTGGCCGATGACTTTCATTCGCTACACGGTCATTGCCGTGGTCTATCCATTGTTGCTAGTGTTGGTGGCAAGCTTTTTCTTGCTGTTTATCGCGATTATCTAAAGCCCATGTACGAGTCCTCGATCAAATCCCTTCCCCTCATCGCACGTGGCAAAGTGCGCGACATCTATGCCGTCGGTGACGACAAATTGTTGCTGGTGACGAGTGATCGCCTATCGGCCTACGACGTGATTCTGCCGACGCCGATTCCGCACAAAGGCGAAATACTTATTGCGCTCGCCAACTTCTGGTTTGAAAAATTAAAAGGCATCGTGCCGAATCAATTGACCGGCATCGATCCGGAAACAGTGGTCGCGCCGAATGAGCGTGATCAGGTGCGAGGCCGCGCGATTGTCGTGAATAAATACACGGTGCTGCCGATCGAGGCCGTGGTGCGCGGCTATCTGGAAGGCTCGGGGTGGAAAGAGTATCAAGAGTCGCAGTCGGTGTGCGGCGTGAAATTGCCGCCGGGATTGCAACGCGCCTCAAAATTACCGCAGCCGATTTTCACGCCGGCGACCAAGGCGGCTGCGGGCGAGCACGATGAGAATATTGATTTCGCCACGACAGTAAAAATTATCGGTGCCGCGCGTGCCGCCGAGGTGCGCGATATCGCCATCGCGCTCTATACAGCGGCCGCAGATTACGCATATGGCAAAGGCATTATCATCGCCGACACCAAGTTTGAATTCGGCGTCGATGCGACTGGAAAACTGCATCTCATCGATGAGGTGCTGACGCCCGATTCGTCGCGCTTCTGGCCGCTCGAAAGCTACAAGGTTGGCGCATCGCCGGAAAGTTTTGACAAGCAGTACATTCGCAACTGGCTCGACGCGATCAACTTTAATCGCAAACCTCCCGCGCCGGATGTGCCGACCGAGATCGCAAAAAATACCAGCGACAAATATCGTGAGGCGCTGGTGCGGCTTACTGGTTAACGCGCCTCGCTGCGGGCATCAATGGCGACGTATTCGGGAAATTGTTAAGAAACCTAGGTATGTCGTCCGGCAGAATAACCGCAAGGTCATGCCGGGACGACACGCTGAAATATCCAAACACTAGCTCTGGCGCGGCTTCTGGAGGCAAAATGACTGAAAAGGCAGGCCAATACTAGCGTTTCATTTTTTCAATTGTGAAAACTCAGTTTTTGTCATCACGCTCAATCCGCCGCGACACTTTGCCCACCACGCGTCCGCCCACTGCATCATCGCTCACCATCACGCTGAACTCCACCCAATATCCCCACGTATCCTTATACAAATAATCCCACGCGGTCGATTTCAGATTATCAAAACGCACCCGCCGAAATGGGGCACCGAGCAGCGCCGTGATCTCTTCAGCACTTTGGCCTGACGTCACACGCTGGACGATGTCGTCGTTCAGGTCGCGGCGGTACAAACCTGCACCCGGTTGCGCGCACGCCGCGGCCAGAAAAGCGACGACTAGAACGATCATGAATTGAACTCGGGTACACATAAGTATTCCTAGTAGATGGAACAAACAATACGTTGGTAAGATGCTCTTTTCGCCACCATAGTTCAAGGATCTTTGCACCAATGGAATTTTTCGCTTTTCAATGGGTGACCGACCCACAAATCTGGTTATCGCTGCTTACCTTGTCCGCACTCGAGATTGTGCTGGGCATCGACAATCTGGTGTTCCTCACCATTCTCACCAATCGCCTGCCGCCGGAACAGCGCGCGCTGGGTCGCAAAATTGGTTTGGGTCTGGCGTTGCTGACGCGACTGATGCTGCTCGCCTCATTGGCGTGGATCGTGAAGCTCACAGCGCCTGTATTTACCGTCTTCGACCAGGGCTTCTCATGGCGTGATTTGATTCTCATCGGCGGCGGATTGTTTTTGATGGTTAAAGCCGTGCATGAGATTCACGAGTCGGTGGAAGGTGAAGGCGAAAGTAACGACGATGCGATCAACAGTGATAGCAAAGCGGTCGCCAAAACCTACCCGTCTTTCAACTCCATCGTCGTGCAAATTGCTTTTATTGACATTATTTTTTCGCTGGACTCGGTCATTACCGCCGTCGGCATGGCCGATACACTGTGGGTGATGGTGGTCGCGGTGGTGTTTGCGATGATCGTCATGCTGGTGGCCTCAAACCCCCTGTCAAAATTCGTCTCCGAGCATCCGACGATCAAAATGCTGGCGCTTTCTTTCCTGCTGCTGATCGGCGTATTTCTGGTGGCGGATGGCTTCGGCATGCATGCCGGCATAGCTGTGCGCCAGCCCGCTGAAGACCCAGGCGAGCGGCAGGTTGGGGTTGAGCGCCAGGGCCCGTTCGTGCAGTTCCAGCGCCTCGGGCACGCGGCGGTGCAGGAAGGCGCGGACGTGCCCCGCGATGGTCAGCGCCCTGTCATCGCCGGGGTCGAGCCGCACGTCGCGTTCGGCCAGCGTGCCGGCGCGCGCCAGGGAG
>JANMPY010000525.1:0-3319 GCA_031370095.1 Betaproteobacteria bacterium | reverse complement strand
TGAATTATGGATTGCGCGTGCCGCCAAGTGTGGCAAATGCAATGTTGCCAACATCGTACGTGGTGTTTTTACACGCCACCAGTCGCGCCGACAAAATGTGGCCCGAGGCGCATTGGATCGCGCTCGCGGAATGTCTGCGCCGCCGCGAGCAAGACATCGGCGTCGTGTTGCCTTGGGGCAATGCCGCAGAAAAGCGCACCAGCGAGCGACTCGCGTCGGCGATTCCCGCCGCTATCGTGCCACCGTCAATGTCGTTGTTGGGCGCCGCGTCACTGCTCGCGCGCGCGCGCGGCGTCGTCGGCGTCGACACCGGGCTCGCGCATTTGAGTGTCGCACTGGCACGTCCCACCGTTGGCTTGTATCTGACCACATCGCCCGCGCTGACGGGGTTATACGGGAGTGACATCGCAATCAATTTGGGTGGCGGCAATCCAAAGCTACCTGTGGTGCCAAGTGTCGATGACGCTTGGGCTTCGCTGCTGTCATTGCTTTCTGCGGCATAGCAACCGGCTATGCGCATTGTTTATTCCATGTTGCTCGCGCTAACGTTGCCGCTGATTGTCACGCGACTGCTCTGGCGCAGCTTAAGGCTGCGCGGTTATCGCGAGAATATTGCCGAGCGATTCGCACGCTACCAGCAGCCATCGATGCATGGCTGTATCTGGATCCATGCAGTATCGGTCGGCGAGACGCGTGCTGCGGAGCCGCTGATTCGTCGATTAAAAGTACGCTATCCGACACGCCAAATCTTGCTGACGGGCATGACGCCAACTGGCCGCGCAACGGCGCTGGAGTTGTTTGGCGACGCAATCACTTCTGTCTATCTGCCGTACGATTTTGTCGCCTTGCACCAACGGTTAATCGATCATTTTCGGCCAGCCATACTGCTCATTATGGAAACCGAAATTTGGCCGAATTTGCTGCACGCATGTCAGCAGAACGCCATGCCCGCACTCATCGTCAACGCGCGCTTAAGTGAAAAATCCCTACGCGGATATATGCGCATGGCCGCGGCGCGTTCGCTCATACGGGAAGCGCTGCAATCGCTGCGCGTGGTCGTGGCGCAATCGGCCGATGACGCCGAACGCTTTCGCATATTGGGTGCGCTGGCTGCGGATAAAACGGTCGTGACGGGGAACATCAAGTTTGATGTCTTGACTGAACCCTTGCTGATCGCGCGGGGCGAGCAATGGCGTGCCTCGCAGCCGCATCGCCGCGTGCTGCTTTGTGCCAGCACGCGTGAAGGCGAGGAGGCGCAGTTGCTGGCGGCATACTTGCGCGTATTCGATGCCGAGGCGCGGCGCGATACCTTGCTGGTGATGGTGCCGCGGCATCCGCAGCGTTTTGACGCGGTGGCTGGTGAAATCGAGGGTGCAGGATTACGTTGCGCCAGGCGAAGCCTTGGAATGGTGGTCATCGACACCTGCGATGTGCTGCTCGGCGATTCGATGGGCGAGATGGCGGCGTATTACTCTTTTTGTGACATCGCCATCATCGGCGGCAGTTTCCTGCCGCTCGGCGGCCAGAATCTGATCGAAGCGTGCGCGCTCGGTAAGCCCGTGATCATGGGTCCATGGACTTTTAATTTTGCGAACACTGTGCAATTGGCGGCAGACGCGGGAGCCATGCAGCAAGTGTCGGACGCGCTGGAAGGCATGCGCGTCGCGCGCCAGCTCCTCTACGACGACGCACGACGAAAAAATATGTCGGACGCAGGCTTCACATTGATCGACGCAAACCGTGGCGCGACTGAAAAAACGCTTGCGCTGATTGTGTCTGTGCTCGGAGAAAATTAAATTGGCCGAACCGTCCAACGCACTCGCACAAGGGATGCAGCTGCTCAAAGGCGGGCAGTTTGCCGACGCCGAGCAAGTATTTCTTGGCATCCTCGCGCGAGACAAAGAAAGTATCCACGCGCGCTTAGGCCTGGGCATCACCTGCTATCAGCTAGGCAGACTCACCGACGCTGAAAAATATTTAACCGAGACCATTTCACGCAGCCCGGATGCGCTGGCCGCGTACAACAATCTTGGCCTCGTTTACAAAGCGCAGGGCGATCCACAGCGCGGCATGGCGACATTGCGGCGTGCGCTGGAAATTCAGCCGGGCTATGTCGACGCGATCTACAATTTGGCGGTGATGCAGGAGGAGGGCGGGGACCGCAACAGCGCGATGGATTCGTATCGCCAGGTGATTGCGCTCAAAGCCGATTTTTTGCGTGCGCACACCAATCTCGGTTTGCTGTTGCGCGCGGCGGGAGATTTCGCAACGGCGCATGACCATCTGCACAGCGTCGCAACGCAATCACCGCAGGACGTTTCAGCGTTGGTCAATCTTGTGTTGGTGCTCACCGATCTGGCGCGATACGCCGAGGCAATCAACATCGGCGTTCGCGCCACGCAACAGGCACCTGACGAGGCAAAAGTCTGGGAGGCACTTGGCAATGCCCAGCGATTGGCGAGTGACGCGGGCAGTGCGGTTACGTCGCTGCAGCGTGCGCACGCACTGCACCCGTCGTCGGTTGAATTGCAGTATGAGTTGGGTCTCGCGCAGAGTTCTGCGGGTGATCTTGCTGCCGCGCACACGATGTTCAATGCGGTCGCACGGTTGAAACCGGATTGGCTGAAGATATGGTTTGCACGCGATCTTGCGCTGCCGCCGCTGTACTTGAACGATGCACATATCGCCGATAGCCGCGCGCGTTTTACGACAGGTATTGAGAATATCGAGGCGCGACTTTTTGGCGATGCACAATGGTCGATTGCCGATGCGGTCGACGCGATTTCCGGCTACGCACCTTTTTACCTTCACTATCAGGGGCTCGACAATACCGCACTACAGCGGCGTTTTGGTCGCATCGTTGAGACCGTCGCGCGGCGTGCGTGGCCGCAATTTGCCGAGCCCGTGCCGTGGCAACCACGCGCGCATGGCGGCAGGCTGCGGGTCGGTTTTGTCAGCGCTTATTTGCGTCGCCATAGCGTGGGCAATTTTTTTGGCAACTGGATTTGCCAACTCGACGCGCAACAATTTGAGTCATTCGTCTGGTACACAGGCGAAGTCGTTGATGATGTGACTGAAAAAATTCGCTTGAGCGCCGCGCATTATTCACATGCTGCATTTGATGTGCCAACGCTCGCAACAACAATTCGCGCGAGTCAGCTCGATGTACTCATTTATCTTGACGTCGGCATGCATCCGCAATCGCAGGTGCTGGCGGCACTGCATCTGGCACCCGTTCAGTGCGCAACCTTTGGCCATCCGGCTACGACCGGAATCGACAGCATCCATTATTTCCTTTCCGCCGATGCGGCCGAGCCGG
>JANMPY010000426.1:0-2864 GCA_031370095.1 Betaproteobacteria bacterium | reverse complement strand
GGAGTGGACGAGAAGGCGGGTCACGACGTTTGTCCAGGCTTAGCGATTCCCGTTATGCAGCCGCTAAATCTCGCCACCATTCGCGCCGAATTTCCTGCACTTGGCGGCGATTGCATCTACCTCGACAACGCCGGTGGCTCCCAGGTATTACGCCGCGTGGCGGATCGCATCCATGACTATTTGTTGACGACCAGCGTGCAACTCGGTGCGAGCTATGCGCAATCTCAACTTGCGTCGGAAAGAGTGTTGTCGGCGCGCCGCGCCGTGGCGGAGCTGATCAACGCGGCGCATGAAGATGAAGTGGTGATGGGGTCGGCGACGACGGCGCTGATGTTTATCCTCACGCAGGCATTGCTGCCGGGCATTCGGCCCGGCGACGAAATCATCGTCACCAACAGCGATCACGAGGCCAATATTGGCGGCTGGATGCGGCTGCAGCAGGTGGGTGCGGTCGTCAAAGTCTGGGACGTGAATCTCGACAGCTTAACGTTGGAACTCGATGGTCTTGATCGCTTACTGACGAATCGCACAAAGTGGGTCGCGATGACCCACGCGTCGAACGTACTCGGCAGCGTAAATCCGGTCGCCGAAGTCGCGCGGCGCGTGCATGCAGTCGGCGGGCGATTGTGCGTGGATGGCGTCGCGTATGCGCCGCACCGGTTGATCGATGTGCGCGCAAGTGGTGCGGATGTTTATGTGTTCAGCTTTTACAAAGTATTTGGGCCGCATTACGCGGTGCTGTGGGGGCAGCGTGAATTGTTGCTGTCGCTGCCGAGTCTGAATCATCACTTCATCGGCCCCGACGTGTTGCCCTACAAGCTACAACCGGGCAATGTGAATTTTGAGTTGTCGTGGGGCTGTGCGGGGATTGGCGACTATCTGCATGACGTCGGCATCACGTTGGGTGTAGTCGGCTCAAGGCGACAATGCATGCAGGCCGCGTTCGATGCATTTCAACGTCACGAAGATGTGCTGGCGGAACGTTTTTTGTCGTACCTGAGAGCCAAGCCGAGTGTGCGCATCATCGGTTTGAACAAAGTGACCCACGGCGATCGCATGCCAACCATCAGCTTTGTCGTCGCCGGTCAACACAGTGAAGCCATCGTGCGACACATTGACAAATTCAACATCGGCATTCGCTTTGGCGATTTTTATGTGCGGCGGTTGATTGAGGCGCTGAATTTGCAAGTGCAGGGCGGCGTGGTGCGGGTGTCGATGGCGCATTACAACACGGCGGAAGAAATTGACAAGCTCATTTCGCATCTTGAGGAAGTGATCGGTCGCAGCGACTAAGCACGCGGCATAAATTATAAAAGTCCAAGAACTCGCAACGTCAACGCCAACCGCGTGACTCAATCACCGTTTGCGCCGGGTTTTGCGCGCTTCGTCGCAACGCGTCACCGTTTAATAATTCGTCGGCTAAAATTTCACCAATTCAATTTACGTCCGAAAGACCACGAATGAAGCGCATGCTTTTTACCGTTGTATTTGTCACGGTTTTTTCACTAGCGGTAATCCCCACCACGACCGCGCAGACCTTCAACATCCAGCCCGCCAACCCTGTACTTGCCGGTGAGCCATTGACGATTTTGCTGACCGGATTGCCCGCCAACACCGATGTAAAGGTCACTGCTGAACGCGTCGTCGTTGCGTTCGGGCAGGGTGACAAACGCGCGCTATATCGTGCCGACGCCATCTACACGACTGATACTGACGGCAGGTTGGATTTAGCGAAAGCTGCGCCGAAGTCGGGAACCTACAAAGGTGCTGACATCCGTGGTTTGTTCTGGTCAATGGTGCCCACTGAGGCGGAAATTGCTGCTGATCGCAAAGTCATGCAGGTGAGGCTCAGCGTCACCAAAGGAGACAAAGAGTTGGCAAACGCGACCATCGATTTCATCAACGCTCTGCCGACTGTCAAGGTAGAAAAAGTGGAGAAATTTCCGGGTGCCGTATTTGCCTCGCTGCCAGGCATTGAGAAACGTCCCGTCATCATCGTGCTGGGCGGTTCCGAAGGCGGCTCGTCTACCGCGCGGGAAGAATCGCCACGTCTGGCCTCGCGTGGATTTGCGGTGCTCGGTTTGCCCTACTATTCGCCGCCGGTTTGGCCGAGCCCCAAGCGCGAAATTGCCGAGCTGCCGGAAGCATTCGCCGACATTCCTGTTGATCGACTCAATGCCGTGTATGCATGGCTCAAAACCCGCGACGACGTCGATAGCTCGCGCATCGCGATTTACGGCGGCTCGAAGGGTGCCGAGTTTGCCCTGATTGCCGCGAGTAATTTTTCGTGGATCACGTCGGTGGTTGCGTCGGTGCCGTCGGATGTGGTGTGGGAAGGCTGGGGCCCGGGTATCGAGCCCGGTCAGCGTTCGTCGTTCTCGCTCAACGGCAAACCTTTGGCCTTTGTGCCGTATAAAGAATTCAATGAAGAATTCATGGGTTTCCAGAACGGTACCGATGTGCGGATTCGTCGCCCGCAGGACAAAGGCCGCGCCGCCAATCCGGCTGCCGCCGTGAAAGCGCGCATCCCGGTAGAAAAATTCAAGGGATCACTGATGGTGATCGGCGGGCACGACGATCAGGTTTGGGCGTCCGGCATGATGGCGCAAATCATCGCCGAGAAACGCGCCGCGTCCGGTCTGGAAACCGTCGCACTCATCTACACCGACGCCGGCCACTATCTTTCCGGCAGCGGCTGGGGGCAAACCACGCAATACAACGTGGGGCCGATGAAAAGTGGTGGCACGCCTGAAGGCAACGCACGTGCGCAGGCAGATGCCTATCCGAAAATGATCGCGTTTTTGAAGCGAACGCTGGGCGTGAAGTAACCACAGTCGGCGGCGCTGCGTTGCGTTGAGTTGAGT
>JANMPY010000379.1:0-4010 GCA_031370095.1 Betaproteobacteria bacterium | reverse complement strand
GCAAGGGTTTCTTGTACATCGTCAATGCGCGCACCGGTGCCTTGTTGCAAAAAATTGGTACCGGCGTCGGCACGGCGACGGAGCCTTCCGGCTTCTCGCCCATTTCTGGCTACACTCCCTCGTTTGTCGACTACACGACAGATGAGGTTTATGGCGGCGACTTGCTCGGTAACGTCTGGCGGTTTGACTTGAGAAGCGCGACTGCGGCAGTGCCCGCGCCACTGTTATTTGCGCAACTGAAGGATGCCGCAAATGTGGCGCAGCCGATTACAACGATCCCGCTAATCGAATATTCCGTTGGCGATAGCAAGCGCTACGTGTTCGTCGGCACCGGTCGGTTCCTTGATGTGTCAGACATCCAGAATGCACAACAGCAAACCTTCTACGCGATTCGCGATGGCAACATCGATAAGCGCTACGAAACCGCAGCGTCGGCGACAGGTGAGGCATTGCCAACTGGCGTGACTTTCCCGATCACGCGATCAGATTTGTTCAATCACAGCGATTTGTCAGTGACGAGCAATTTGGCGATCGGCCTTACAGCGACGGAGATCGCCACCAAGCCAATGGGCTGGTACTACGAACAGAGTGGGTTCGCACCCTTGACAGGCACCGTGTTGGCACGCGAAAGGATCAACCTCAACCCGAAGGCGAGTCAGGGGTTCGTTACCTGGGTGGGAAATGTGCCCGACACCAATGCGTGTAACCCCAATGGGTTGAGCCGCCAATACGCGGCCACTTATGGCGGTGGAGCCTCTCTGCTGTCCTCCGCGACCATTTCTGCCAATTCGACAACCACAAATACACGCGGCGGTCGCACCTATCAATCGTATATCGAGACACGTGCGTTGGTTAAGTCTCAACTGGTTAACTATGGTGACGGTGTTCGAATTCTAGGCACCGATGATAAAGGCGTGCCGTTTCTGATCGGCAATCCGCTCAATGCGTTCGGCGCTGGGCGGCTGCTTAACTGGCGGGAAGTATTGCAGTAATTGGCGGGTCAACGGCGTCAGCATTTGCCAACGTTTTGTTGCCTGTGCGAAGCGCCGTGTGGCCGGTGTGTTTGTTTATCTCGGTCGTGGCGCACATCGCGATATTTTTATTACTCGGCGTAAAAAATGGGCACCCAGCGGGACTACCTGCCAGGGCATTTTCCCTGATTGAATTTTCTGCCTCCGTACGGGAGGTGCCACTGCGAGAAACCGACGTCGCCCGCGCGGACGTTGTGCCGATAGCGGGGATCGCCGGTAAAAATAGTAGCCGTGATGACAGTAACCATCGCGATAAGCGCGGTGCGATTCCATCGCCAGAAAAACAATTGGCGCTCGAACAAGATAGCCCGCCGTTTTACAAGACCACCGAGGTTAGCCACATTGCGCAGCTGCAGTTACCGCTGGAGGGCGTACTGTTTTCTGAGAAGCTCGCTCTCTCCGGGCGCCTGGTGCTCGATATCGCGGTATCGGATCGCGGCAAGGTGGTGAATATCGACGTCGTTGAGGCAACTGATGCCAGTGGTGCGTTGCGTGCGCATATGCTGCCGCTACTGCGGGACGCGCCGTTCTCGCCCGCCTACAAGGACGGCAGTCCGGTTAATAGTGTGCGGCGGGTTGAATTCACGCTTGGCATCGTGGCAGGGGATCCCTCATTGGGTTTCAACGCTGCGGTGCCTCCCGGGTTTCGACCGAAGCTCGACGAACGCGGAAACATCCTGAAAGATCAGTCGAAGCAGTGATCAGCGTTGGCGTAGATTCTGGCGTCGACACACTAGGCACCACCTTGCTTCTCGTTCAAACCCTTCGGCAACGGAAACGTAACATTCTCCGTAATCCCGTCCAGCTCCCGCACGCTTTTTGCACCGAGCGATTTCAGTTTCGCAATCACATCTTGCACTAGCACGTCCGGTGCTGACGCGCCGGACGTTACGCCGATGCGTTTTTTATCCGCGATCCATTCTTCTTTTAATTCCGCCGCGCTATCGACCTGGTAGGTGGCGCATCCAAGCGTGGCAGCGAGCTCTCGCAATCGATTTGTGTTTGAGCTGGTGCGCGAGCCGACGACGACGACGACTTCCACGAGTGGTGCCATGAACTTCACCGCGTCTTGCCGATTTTGCGTCGCATAGCAAATGTCGTCCTGCTTCGGCCCGATGATGTGCGGGTATTTGCGTTTGAGTGCGTCGATCACACGTTGGCAATCATCGACGGACAAGGTGGTCTGCGAAACATAGGTGAGCTTGGTGTTCTCGCGCACGTTGAGATTATCGACGTCTGCGACAGTCTCAACCAGGTACATGCCGGTTTCCGACTGGCCCATCGTACCTTCGACTTCCGGATGGCCGTCGTGGCCGATCATGATGATGTCAAAGCCTTCCTGGCGGCGTTTCATCACCTCGACGTGGACTTTTTTCACCAGCGGACAGGTAGCATCGAACACCTGAAAGCCGCGCTCGTCGGCTTCTTTGCGCACCGCCTTCGACACGCCGTGCGCGCTGAAAACCAGCGTGGCACCGCGTGGTACGTCAGCTAAATCCTCAATGAAGACAGCACCTTTTTCGCGCAGATCATCGACGACAAATTTGTTGTGGACGATTTCGTGGCGCACGTAAATCGGTCGGCCGTGTTTTTCCAGCGCGCGCTCGACGATTTCGATGGCACGATCAACACCGGCGCAAAAGCCGCGGGGGTTGGCGAGGAGGATTTCAGGTTCGGTCATTTGGAGACGATAACGTTTTCAATGATGTTCCCAGTTAAAACACTAGCATTGGTGAGCATTTCAGGGCATAAATTCCTGCAAAAGCGCGCCAGTACTAGAGTTTCTCTAGCATTTGCGGGTATTGAAAATTCAACACAGCGCGTTTCGACAATGTGGGTCATGTCGATGTCTCGCCCGTCACATCGCTCACCACGGGCTTACGAAACGAATCCCAAATCAGCAGCGCAGCACCCACGCAGATCGCTGAATCCGCAACGTTGAACGCAGGCCATGCGTAACCCATCGCATGCAGTTGGATGAAATCCACCACGTGCCCATGCAGGACGCGATCAACCAGATTGCCGAACGCACCGCCCAACACCAGTGCCAGCGCTATCGCAAGCAATCGATTGGTGTGATTTTGTCGGAGCATCCACAACAGCACTGCCGAAATGATGATCGTGACCACGATAAAAAATTCGCGCTGCCATCCCGATGCGCCTGCCAAAAAGCTGAACGCCGCCCCCGTGTTGTACGCCAACACGAGATTGAAAAACGGCAGGATCACTTTCGATTCGTTGTACTGGAACGACGCGGTGATGGCGTACTTGGTGATTTGATCAAGCAGCAGCACAGCCATGCTGATGGCAAGCCAGCGCAGCCAATTCCATTTGCCGCCTTCCCCCGCGTGCGGGAAAGGGCTCGGGTGAGGGTGGTTGCTATGCATAGACACGTTTCTCGCCTTTGCCAAAAAGATTATCCACACAGCGACCGCAAATGGTCGCGTGTTCCGAATTCGACCCGACATCGGCGCGATAGTGCCAGCAGCGGGCGCATTTTGCATGTGGGCTAGGACTAACAATGGCTGTTCTCGCAGTCGTGTCGTTCGCGATTTCTACTCTTGCTGCCGACGTGATTAAGACGAAACGCAGGTCATCGCCCAGCGATTGCAGTGTCGCACCCATTGCTGAATCAACTCGTGCAACGACCTCCGCTTGTAACGACGAACCGATTTTCCCCTCAGTGCGCGCCGCTTCCAAATCTTTCAAAATCAAATTGCGCGCGGCACGGATTTCCTGCCAACGTTTTTGTAATTCCACCGCATTCGCAATTGTCGGTATCGCGTAATAGTCATGCAAAAACACGCTGTCAACATTGGCCGCATGCATGGTGCTCCAGATTTCCTCGGCCGTGAACGACAGCACGGGCGCAATCAATCGCGTCAACGTTTGCAGAATATGATGCAGCGCCGTTTGCGCAGCGCGACGTGGTGTTGATTTCGCACCGGTCGTGTACAGGCGGTCTTTCAGAATATCGAG
>JANMPY010000297.1:0-2208 GCA_031370095.1 Betaproteobacteria bacterium | reverse complement strand
CGGGTTCTCAAGTGTGGAAATGTCCTGCGTGATGGCTTCGCCCTTGGCGATGGAACGCAGCAGGCGGCGCATGATTTTTCCCGAACGCGTCTTCGGCAAATTATCACCAAAGCGGATTTCTTTTGGCTTGGCGATCGGGCCGATTTCCTTGCCCACCCAGTCGCGCAATTCTTTGGCCAGCGCTTTGGCCGCGTCGCCCGTCGGTCGCGCGCCCTTCAACACCACAAACGCCACCACCGCTTCGCCGGTCAGATCATCCGGCCGTCCGACCACTGCCGCTTCTGCGACCAGCTTTGAATTGGACACCAGCGCCGATTCGATTTCCATCGTACCGAGGCGATGACCCGACACGTTCAACACATCATCGATGCGACCCATGATGGTGAAATAGCCGCGCTGCTTGTCGCGCACCGCGCCGTCGCCAGCGAGATACAGTTTGCCGCCGAGCTCGTCGGGAAAATAAGTTTTTTGGAATCGATCAGGATCGTTCCAGATGGTGCGCACCATCGACGGCCACGGACGCTTCACGACCAAAATACCGCCGCTGCCGTTTTCAACATCGTGACCGGTCTCGTCGACAATCGCGGCCATGATGCCGGGCAATGGCAGCGTGCAGGAACCCGGCAACATCGGCGTGACGCCGGGCAGCGGCGAAATCATGTGGCCACCGGTTTCGGTTTGCCAAAAGGTATCGACAATCGGGCAGCGCGAACCACCGATATTCTCGTAGTACCACATCCACGCTTCCGGGTTGATCGGCTCGCCGACCGATCCCAGGATGCGTAATGAGGTCAAATCGTAATTGCGCGGGTGCGTTTTCGGGTCGACTTCGCCCGCTTTAATCAACGAACGAATCGCGGTTGGCGCGGTGTAGAAAACGTTGACCTTATGCTTCTGAATCATTTCCCAAAAGCGGCCTGCGTTCGGATACGTCGGCACGCCCTCGAACACCACCTCGGTAGCGCCAACCGACAACGGTCCGTAAGTGATATACGAGTGACCCGTCACCCAACCAATGTCAGCCGTACACCAGAAGACATCGCCGGGCTTACTGTCGAACGTCCACTTCATCGTCAGATGCGCCCACAACAAATAACCACCGGTGGAATGCACCACGCCCTTCGGTTTGCCGGTAGAGCCGGAGGTGTAGAGAATAAACAGCGGATGCTCGGCATTCACCCATTCGGGTTCGCACGCATCGCTGCCAGCAGCTTCTACATCGTGCCACCAAAAATCCCGCTCAGCCGTCATGTTGACTTTACCGCCGGTGCGCTTGTAAACGATGCAGGTCTTCAGGTGGTCGCAGCCGCCCAATGCCAACGCTTCATCGACGATATTTTTGATCGGCAACGCTTTGCCACCGCGCATTTGCTCGTCCGCAGTAATGATCGCGACGGCACCGGCATCGACGATGCGTTCATGCACCGATTTAGCCGAGAAGCCGCCGAATACCACCGAGTGGATGGCGCCGATGCGCGCACACGCCTGCATCGCAATAATGCCCTCGATCGTCATTGGCATATAGATGATGACGCGGTCGCCTTTCTTGATGCCCCGGGCGCGCAGTGCGTTGGCGAATTTGCAGACGCGCTTGTGCAATTCGCGGTAGGTAATTTTGGACACTCTGCCGTCGTCGGCCTCGAACACAATGGCGGTCTTGTCAGCGTTGCCGTTGGTGAGGTTGCGATCCAGACAATTGTAGGAAGCGTTCAGTTCACCGTCGTGAAACCAGCGATAAAACGGCGCTTTTGATTCATCCAGTACTTGTGTGAACGGCTTGTGCCACGCGAGGTTTTCACGCGCAAGTCTGCCCCAAAAACCCGCGTAATCTTTTTCGGCCTCCGCGCAGAGCGCTTGGTAGGCCGGCATGCCGGAAATATTCGCCTGACTCACCAACGCGGTCGGCGGATTGAAGATGCGATTCTCGGTGGATACCGATTGGATGGATGACATACGATTCTCCTCTATGCAGTTCGTTATGGGTCATTTCCGTTTGGGCGCGGCATTGTGCGTGCGCTTGTGTTTACGCTTGCGCTCACGTTTACACAATTTACAACAGAATGGTCATGCGCGGTGCGCCGGGCGCGGAAAATTTCGCGGTATCATCATTGCGTGAACGACGATTCCCAATCAGGTCGTCGCAAGCGAAATTTCCTGCTCGATGCTCGTTGCCTCAGTGAAGCCAAGTGCCGCGTGAACCATGCCGAA